>NZ_DJTF01000188.1:0-39175 GCF_002438125.1 Pseudomonas sp. UBA6315 | reverse complement strand
GCCTGCTCCCGGGTGTTCGCGCTGCAGGCCCCACCCATGGGCCCTCAGCGTTCGATGGGCATCCATGCCCGTCGCCTCCCTCCGCATGCCCTCCTTTCGGCCTCCTGAAGTCGCAATCTGTGGCGTCTGAACTTGCGCGCATGAAGAGCAAAGCAACGGCAAGAGCAAGAGCGACTTGGATGCTCAAGGGTGGGAGGCAATCGCCTTCTCGATAGCTGAGCGGAACGCTGGATCATCCGGCTTGGTCAGGCTTGAGAAGTTGCCGATCACCTTGCCCTTGCGATCGACCACGTACTTGTAGAAATTCCACTTCGGCGCACTGCTCTGATGCGCCAGCTCTACGAACAGCGGAATCGCATCCTTGCCCCGCACCGCCTGCGCCTTGGTCATGGTGAAGGTCACGCCATAATTGGCATAGCAAACCTTGGCCGTCTTCTGCGCGTCGGCATCTTCCTGCTTGAAGTCATTCGAAGGCACACCCAGCATCTCCAGCCCCTGCCCGTGGTACTCCTTGTAGGTCGCCTCAAGCCCCTCGAACTGCGGCGCAAACCCGCAATAGCTCGCCGTATTGATCACCACCAGCGGCTTGCCCGCAAAGCGCTGGCACAGGTCGACCTGCTCCTTGCCCCGAAGCTCAGGCAAGCTGCCCTGCAACAGCGCCGGGCACTCGGCCGCCCAGCTCGAAGTGGCCGCCAGCAACGCCAGCAACGGCATCGTCAACCAATGTGCACGCATCGTCAGGTTCTCCCGCTAGACAATTGCTTGAACTTGCAGGGTAGCGCTTAACAAACACCCATGCCCAGTTGCATCAACGCCAAGCCGCCTCGGTGCCAACCCCACCACACCACCGCCACCACCAGCGCCGCGGCCACCAGCAGCAGCCCACGGGCAAGGTGCCGGTTCATGCGGCTTGCGCCTGCAGGCGCGCCACCGGGCGCTCGCGCACCGGCCAGTTGAGCGCAGCCGCCAGCAGGCTGAGCAGGATCGAGATCTGCCAGACCAGGTCATAGTTGCCAGTCTGGTCATACACCACCCCCCCCAACCAGCCGCCCAGGAAGGCGCCCAACTGGTGGAACAGGAACACGATGCCACCGAGCATGGACAGGTTGCGCACACCGAACAGCGTGGCCACGGTGCCGTTGGTCAACGGCACGGTAGACAGCCACAGCAGCCCCATGGCGATGCCGAACAGATAGGCGCTGACCGCACTCACCGGCACCCACAGGAACAAGCCGATCACCACCGCCCGCAGCAGGTACAACGCCGTCAGCAGGCGTGGCTTGGACATCCGCCCACCGAGCCAGCCAGCGGTATAGGTGCCAACGATATTGAACAGCCCCACCAGCGCCAGCACCGTGGTGCCGGTAGTTGCCGGCAGATGCTGGTCGACCAGGTAGGCCGGCAGGTGCACACCGATGAACACCACCTGGAAGCCACACACGAAAAAGCCCAGGGCCAGCAGCCAGAAGCCGGAATGCGAGCACGCCTCGCGCAGGGCCTGGCCCAGTGTCTGCTCGACGCCATGGCTGGGCAGCGGGCGATCCTTGAGCATGCTGACCAAGGGCACGATCAAGGCGACCAGCAAGCCCAGCACCAGCAAGGCGGCCGACCACCCCAGCCATTCGATCAAGCCCAGGGTGCCGGGGAGCATGGCGAACTGGCCGAAGGAGCCCGCGGCGCTGGCGATGCCCATGCCCATGCTGCGTTTTTCCGCCGGCACGGCGCGGCCCACCACGCCCAGGATCACCGAGAACGAGGTACCGGACAGGCCGATGCCAATCAGCAGGCCCGCACTGAGCGACAGTGACCAGGCCGAATCGGCGGTACTCATCAGCAGCAGGCCAGCGGCGTAGAGAATGCCGCCGATGATCACCACCCGCGCCGCGCCAAGGCGGTCAGCCAGCGCACCGGCAAAGGGCTGGGCCAGGCCCCAGATCAGGTTCTGCAGGGCGATGGCGAAGGCGAACACCTCGCGGCCCCAGCCGAAATCGGCGCTCATCGGCGCCAGGAACAGGCCGAAGCCATGCCGGACACCCAGTGACAGGGCGAGGATCAATGCCGCCCCTACCAGAACCCACCCGCTGGTTCGCCACACCGAAGTCATTGTCGTTATCTCCAGCACATCGCAAGGTTGATACGGGTATATACCCGCGTTTAATCGTGGTCGATCAGGCCAGCCGCTCCAGCAGCCGCACCAGTTCATCGCGCGGCCCTTCGCCCAGGTGCTCGACCAATGCCTGCTGCGCCAGCTCCCAAGCCGGGTACGCCACCTGCAGGCGCGCAGCGCCCGCCTCGGTCAGCAGCACCACGCGGTTGCGCTGGTCGTCACCGTCGGCCAATGCCACCAGGCCCTCGGCCTCCAGCACCCGCAGGTTGCGGCCCAGGGTGCTGCGCTCCAGGCCCATGGCCTCGGCCAGGGTGGTGATACTGGGACGGTCGAGCCGCTGCAGATGGCGCAGCAGGGAAAACTGGGCGACATTGATGCCGAAGCCGGCAAGGGCCTCGTCGTAATGCCGGCTCACCCCACGGGCGGCGCGACGCAAATGGGTGCAGATGCATTCACTGGTCAACATGGATACGTGTATATACCCGCAACTTGGCTGTTGCAAGAAATTTCAGGGTGCCAGGCGCTGCCGGATCGGCTCGAACTCGACCGTTGCGCGGCGGGGCAAGGGGTCCGGGGCGCCCTGCTCGATGGCCTGCCAATAGCGCCCTGGCACCTTGGCCGAGCCGAGTTCGTAATCCATGCCATCCCAGCTGTCTTCACGAAAGCTGTAGAAGGCCCAATGCAGCCGCTCGCGCTCCAGCACCGTGAGCACGTCCTCCAGGTACTGCCGGCACCCCGCCAAACGCCGCATGCAGCCGAATTCGCCGACAACCAGCCGTGAACGCGGCACCTTCATCGCATCCACCCACGCCACTGGCCTGGCCAGGTACTCGGCGACGCGCTGGCCATCCCAGTGCTGGCGCTGCCCGGCGAAGGGCACCGGGCCAGGATAGGCAAGCGGCGGTTGGCGCGTGATGTTCGGCGCGCTGGTGGCAGCATAGGGCTCGTACATGTGCAGGCTGTAGAGCACGCGCTCGTCCGCCAGCGCCTCGGGCCAGTAGCTGAACGCATCGGCGCCGGCGTACCAGCCGGCGTCGACCATGACCGGGGTGTGTGGGTCCACTTCGCGAATGGCTGCCAGCAGCTGGCGGTACAGCGCCGGCAAGTCGCGGGCACTGCCCCGGGCTTGCTCGTACCACGCTTGCATCTGCTGCGCCGGCGCATGCTCTGCGAGGCCGCCCTGCTTCTCCGGGGCCGGTTCGTTGATCAGGTTGTAGGCGGCGATGGCCGGATGATCCTTCAGCTCGCCGGCCAGGTCACGCCAGAACGCGGCGGCCTGTGACCAATAGCGTTTGTCCTGCCACAAACGGTCGTCGAACTGGCCCTGGTTGTTCTGCGACCAGCGCATGCCCGGCAGTGACAGTGGCGCAATGACCACCTTGAGCCCTGCCTGATGGGCATGGTCGAGTGTCTCTCGCAGACGTTGCAGGTCCGCCTTGGCCAGGCCCTGGTAATGGTCGGCGTCGCCCAGCAGAACGTCGCGCTGGGCCGGCTGCCATTTATCGTAGGACAACCGCACCCAAGTGGCGCCGTACCCACGCAGGGCTTCGAAATAGGCCTGATCAGGCGGCAGGCGGTTGAAGCTGTTGCCGCCGTGACGAGGGGTGTTCCAGAAGTCGATGAGGTCTGCGGCGCTGGCCAGCGGCGAAATCAACATCAACAAGGCGACAAGCATCAAGCGGTGCATGGCATGGCCTCCTTGACCGATTGGGAAGGAGGCCGAGCATACCCGCGCAAGGCCGCAGCAAGGGGGACTGATGCGTTGCTGAAAATGACCAGCCGCTGCGGGCTCAAGGCATCAGCGCCAGCCCCAGCAGCACCGTGAGTTCAAGCAGCTCCAGCAACGCCCCGGCCGTATCCCCGGTGCTCCCGCCCAGGCGCTGGCACATCAGCCGCCGCAGCCAGCAGAACACCCCAAACGCGCCAAGCAGCACCCAGGCCACGCTCCACCCGCCCAGCACCAGGCACGCCAGCAGGCTGGCCAGCAGCACCCAAATGGCGGCACGCCGCGGCAAGTGTTCGGCCAACGCTTGGCCCAGGCCGCCCTTGCGCACGTAGGGGGTGGCGAGGAACAAGCCGAGCATCGCCGCGCGCCCCACCACCGGCGCCAGCACCAGCAGCGCGCCCGCGCCACGCTCGACCAGCACCCACAGCGCGCAGAACTTCAGCAGCAGCACCAGCACCAGGGTCACCACCGCAATCGGCCCGCTGCGTGGGTCCTTCATAATCTGCAGCGTGCGCTCGCGATCGCCGAAGCCGCCCAGCCAGGCATCGGCGCTGTCCGCCAGGCCGTCCAGGTGCAAGGCGCCGCTGAGCAGCACCCACAGCGTCAGCAGCAGGGCCGCGTGCAGTGGTGCCGGCGTGCCCTGCAGCAGGTGGCTGGCAAGCCACAACAGCAGGCCGAACAGCAGGCCGACCAAGGGATAGAACAGCAACGAGCGGCCGACCTGCCGGGGCTCGGGCATGCCCGGCAAACGCACTGGCAAGCTGCTGAGAAACTGCAAGGCGATCCACAGAGGCAGCATCTCAAACCACCTCTCGCAGGCGCTCGCCGGTCAGCTCCAGTCGCACCAGGGCGCCATGGCCGACCTCGACCTGCAACAGCTGCTCCCGGGGCAAACCTCGGGCACGCGCCAGCAGCAGGCGCATGACGCCGCCATGGGTGACCAGCAGCACGCGCTTGCCCGCATGCTGCGAGCGCAGCCGCTCGATACCCGCCAGCACACGGTGTTCGAAGGCGCTCACCGGCTCGCCACCAGGCGGCGTATAGGCATAGGGGTCGGCCCAGAAGCGACCGAGTTCGTCCGCCTGGGTCTGCATGATCTGCAGCGCGCTGCGCCCCTCCCACTCGCCGAAATGCAGCTCTTGCAGGTCGGCTTCGCGCTGCACTGGCAGGCCAAGGCGCACGCCCAGTTCATCGGCGAACCGCGCACAGCGCTGCAAGGGCGAGCTGACCAGCACCTGCCAAGGCCCGCCTTCGCCCACGGCCTCGCGCATCTGCGCCCAGCCTTTGTCGGTCAGGGCGTCGTCGAGGCTGCCGCGCAGGCCGCCGCCCTGCTCGGTTTCACCGTGGCGCAGCAAATCGAGGATCATGCCGGGCGGTCCGCCACCGCCGCTTCGGCGAAGGTCGCCATCTGCCCGTGCAGGGCACAGGCCAGGCGCAGCAATGGCACCGCCAGCGCCGCACCGCTGCCTTCGCCCAGGCGCAGCCCCAGGGCCAGCAGCGGCTCGGCGTCCAGCGCCGCGAGCAAGGCCTTGTGGCCCGGCTCAGCGCCTTGGTGGGCGAACAGCAGCCAGGCACGGCATTGCGGGTTGAGGCGCACGGCAACCAGTGCCGCGACGCTACAGATGAAGCCGTCCACCAGCACTGCGATGCCCTGCTGCGCACACGCCAGGTAGGCGCCGGCCAGCGCGGCGATCTCGAAACCGCCGACGCAGGCCAGGGCCTGCTCGGGCTGGTCGGCGCGCAGGCCGTGCAGCACCAGGGCACGCTCGATCACTTCGGCCTTGTGCCGCACCCCAGCGGTGTCCAGGCCGGTGCCGGGGCCGCTGAGGTCGCGCGCCGGGCAACCCAGCAAGGTGCTGGCCAGCGCCGCGGCGGCCGTGGTGTTGCCAATGCCCATCTCGCCGCCGATGAACAGCTGTGCGCCGTTTTGCCCGGCGCGCAATGCGCTGTCACGGCCCGCTTGCAGCGCGGCCTGCAGCTGCGCATCGGTCATCGCCGGCTGGCGTGCGAAGTTGGCGGTGCCGGCGCCCAGGCGCAGGTGGCGCACCCCGGCCAGCTCCAGCTGCGGGTCGATGGTCCCGAGGTCGACCACTTCGAGGCTGGCCTGCAGCTGGCGCGCCAGCACGCTGATCGCCGCACCACCGCCGACGAAATTGCGCAGCATTTGCCCGGTCACCGCCTGCGGGTAGGCCGAGATGCCCTCCTCGACCACGCCGTGGTCGCCGGCAAAAATAGTAATGGCGACCTGATCCAGGTTCGGCCGCTCACAGCCCTGCAGCCCGGCCAGCGTCACCGCCAGGCCCTCTAGCTGGCCAAGCGAACCTGCGGGTTTGGTCAGCTGCTGCTGACGGGCGCGGGCCTGGTCCATGGCGGCGTTGTCGAGGGGTTGGCAGGCGTCACGCCACCAGGGTTGGTTCATAGTGCAGGTCCTTTGAGCATCAGAGGCAGGCCAGCGACGGTCAGTACCACGCGCTGGCAACGTTCGGCCACGGCCTGGTGCAGCTCGCCGGCCAGGTCGACGTAACGCCGGGTGAGTTCGCCCATGGGCACCACGCCCAGGCCGGTTTCGTTGCTGACCAGTATCACCGTGCCGGGCAACTGCGCCAGGCACGCCAGCAGCGCGTCACGCTCCTGGGCCAGGCGCTGCGGGTCTTCGAGCATCAGCAGGTTGGTCAGCCACAGGGTCAGGCAATCCACTAGCAGGCAGCGGCCCTCGGCGGCTTCGGCGCGCAGCACGCTGGCCAGCGCCACGGGCTCTTCGACCAGCCCCCAGTGGGCGGGTCGGCGCTGGCGGTGCAGGCGCACCCGTTCGTTCATTTCACCGTCCAGGGGTTGGCTGGTGGCGATGTAGGTCACTGGCAGGCCGCTGTCGCTGGCCAGCTGTTCGGCCAGGCGGCTCTTGCCCGAGCGGGCGCCGCCGAGGATCAGGTTGAGCATGTCAGGCGGCTCCGCACAGTTGGCGCAGGTATTCGGTATCCAGGTGCTGCTCGACCAGGTCGGCCAGGCGTTCGATGTCGCGTTCGCGCAGGGCTTGATAATCGATGGGCTGCACATCGGCCAGGCCCGCCCAGCGCAGCAGTGCGGCGCACGACTGGCTGCCTTCGAACAGGCCATGCAGGTACGTGGCAAGGATCTGGCCATCGGCGCTGATCGCACCGTCGGCGCGGCCGTCGGCAAGCTGCACGGCGGGCTGCTCAAGCGCCGCGCCCGTGGTGACGCCGGCATGGATTTCGTAGCCGGCCACTGGCGAATCTTCCAGGCTCAAGGTGCCGGCGACATTGCGCAGTTGCTTGTCGGCTTCGAGCACCGTGGCGTAGTCGAGCAGCCCCAGCCCTGGGCTTGAGCCGGCCGGCCCTTCCAGGCCGAGCGGGTCGTGCACTTGCTGGCCGAGCATCTGCAGGCCGCCGCAGATGCCGATGAGCTTGCCGCCATAGCGCAGGTGCCGAGCGATGGCCGCGTCCCAACCGCGCGCGCGCAGTTGCGCCAGGTCGCCGCGCACGCTCTTGGAGCCCGGCAGGATGATCAGGTCGGCCGGCGGGATCGGCTGGCCAGGGCCGATGAACTGCAAATCCACCTGGGGGTGCAGGCGCAGGGGGTCGAAATCGGTGTGGTTGCTGATGCGCGGCAGCACCGGGACGATGACCTTGAGCACGCGCTCGTGCTTGCTGCCCTGGCGCACGTCGATGCCGTCTTCGGCTTCCAGGTGCAGGTCGGTGACGTAGGGCAGCACGCCCAGCACTGGTTTGCCGGTACGCGCCTCCAGCCAGTCCAGGCCAGGCTGCAGCAAGGCGATGTCGCCGCGAAAGCGATTGATGACGAAGCCCTTGACCCGCGCCTGCTCGCTCGGTGACAGCAGCTCCAGGGTCCCGACCAGGTGGGCGAACACGCCGCCACGGTTGATGTCGGCAACCAGGATCACCGGGCAGTCGACCGCTTCGGCAAAGCCCATGTTGGCGATATCGCCCGCACGCAGGTTGATCTCCGCCGGCGAGCCGGCCCCTTCCACCATCACCACCGGGTAGGCCGCGCTCAGGCGCTGGTGCGAGGCCAGCACGGCCTGCATGGCGATGGCCTTGTAGTCGTGGTAGGCCACCGCATTCATGCTGGTGACCGCACGGCCGTGGATGATCACCTGGGCGCCGGTGTCGCTGTTGGGCTTGAGCAGCACCGGGTTCATGTCGGTGTGCGGCGCCAGCCGGCAAGCCTGGGCCTGCACCGCCTGGGCGCGGCCGATCTCGCCGCCGTCGGCGGTCACCGCGCTGTTGAGCGCCATGTTCTGCGGCTTGAACGGCACCACGCGGATGCCCTGGCGCAGCAGCCAGCGGCACAGGGCGGTGACCAGCGTGCTCTTGCCGGCATCGGAGGTGGTGCCTTGTACCATGAGGGTGGTCATGCCGTTTCCTTCTGATAGGCGGCCAGGGCCTGGGCCAGGCGCTGTTCGTCCGCGGCGCAGGCGGGCAGGCCCAGGCGCACGGCAGCGGGCTGCTCGAACAGGCGCACGAGGATGCCGCGGCGGGCGAGAAAATCATGCAGGTGCGCGGCCCGCTCGCTGCGCACGTACTGGAACAGGTCGCAGCCGCCGCTCGGTGCCAGGCCATGGGCCTGCAGCAAGGTGGCCAGGCGCTGGCTGGCCTGGGCGCAGCGGGCGATCTGCAGCTGATGGGTGGCTTGGTCGGCGAAGCAGGCCTGGGCCACGACCCGCGCCGGGCCACTGACGGTCCACGGCCCAAGCCGGTCGGCAAGGCGCTGCAACAGCGGCTGTTCAGCCACCACGCAGCCCAGGCGTACCCCGGCCAGGCCGAAGAACTTGCCGAACGAACGCAGCACGATCAGGCCAGGGCGCTCGGCGCAATCCACCACGCTGTACTGCGATGTGTTGTCCATGAACGCTTCGTCGACCAGCAGCCAGCCGCCGCGCGCGGCCAGGCGGGCATGCCAGTGCAGCAGGCGTTCGCGGGGCACGCGCAGGCCGGTGGGGTTGTTGGGGTTGACCAGCACCAGCACGTCGAGGCTGTCGAGGGCCGCCTCGACCTCGGCTTCCTGCAGCTCGACCAGGCTATGCCCGGCGCGCTGCCAGGCCTGCGGATGCTCGGCATAGCACGGCGACAACACCCCGACCCGGCCGCTCGGGCGCAGGTGCGGCAATGCCTGGATCGCCGCCTGGGAACCGGCCACCGCCAGCACTTGATGGGCGCGGTAATAGCGGCAGGCCGCAGCTTCCAGGCCGTCGTCCGTTTCCGGCAAGCGCGCCCAGGCCTCCACGGGGATGGCCGGAATCGGGTAAGGCCAGGGCGCGATGCCGCTGGACAGGTCCAGCCAGTCTTCACGGGCAATTGCGTAGTGCCGTATCGCCCGCAGCAGGCGGCCGCCATGTTCAAGCATCGAGGTACGCTCCCAGGCAAATCAGCAGCAGCCACAGCCACACGCCGCGCTGCACCAGGCTCCAGCCGCGCTCGATGGCGTCGGCATCGGCCATCGGCCCCTCGCCCAGGCGCGGGCGCTCGTGCAGCTCACCGTGGTACACCGCCGGGCCGCCGAGCTCGACGGCCAGCGCACCCGCACCTGCGGCCATCACCGGCCCGGCATTGGGGCTGTCCCACAACGGCGCCTGCTTGCGCCAGCAGGCCAGCGCCAGGCGGGTCTTGCCGAGCACTGCGTAGGTCAGCGCCACGAGCCTGGCGGGAATATAGTTGAGCACGTCGTCGATGCGTGCCGCGCACCAGCCAAAGCGCTCGAAGCGCTCGTTGCGGTAGCCCCACATGGCATCCAGCGTATTGCTCAGGCGGTACAGCACCACCCCGGGCGCGCCGGCGACGATGAACCAGAACAGCGCGGCAAATACCGCATCGCTGCCGTTCTCCAGCACCGATTCGGTGGCCGCCCTGGCCACGGCGGGCTCATCCAGCTCGCGGGTTTCGCGGCTGACCAGGTAGCCCACCCGCCGCCGTGCCTCTTCCAGGTCGCCCTGGCGCAAGGCATTGGCCACCGGCAGCACGTGCTCGCCAAGGCTGCGCAGGCCCAGCGCGCAATACAGCGCCAGCACGTCCACCAGCCAGCCGATGTAAGGCAGCCAGGACAGGATCAAGGCCACCAGGGTCAAGGGCACCACGGCCAGGAACCAGGCGCTCACGCCATGGCTGCGCCAGCCACGGCCACCGGCGTTCAGGCGCCGCTCCAGGCTCACGGCAAAGTTACCGAAGGCCACCAGCGGGTGGCGCCGCTGCGGCTCGCCCAGCAAGGCATCCAGGGCCACGCCGGCCACGGTCAGCAAGGCCACGCTCATGGGCGCTCTCCCCATTGGTTTTCGAACAGCATGTCACCCAAGGGCCGCTCTTCGGCCCAGTGTTCCAGCGCCAGCATCGGCGCCGGGTAGAACGCCGCCACCGGCCCCAGGCACAGCACCGCCACCGGCTTGGCGCCCGCCGGCATGCCGAGCAGCTCGGCCAGCGCCAGCGGGTCGAACAGCGATACCCAACCCATGCCCAGCCCTTCGGCCCGCGCTGCCAGCCACAGGTTCTGGATGGCGCAGGCCAGCGAGGCCAGGTCCATTTCAGGCAAGGTGCGGCGGCCGAAAATATGCGGTTCGCGGTTGTCCATCAAGGCCGCCACCAGCACTTCGGCGCAGTCGTTGATGCCTTCGACCTTGAGCTTCATGAAATCGTCCGAGCGCTCGCCAAGGGCCTCGGCAGTGCGTGCGCGCTCCTGCTCGACCAGCGCCTGGATGCGCTGGCGCAGGTCACGCTGGCTGATGCGGATGAAGCGCCAGGGCTGCATCAGGCCGACGCTGGGCGCCTGGTGCGCGGCGGCCAGCAGGCGGCCGAGCAGCTCGGGGGCTACCGTGCCGCCGGCGAAGTGGCGCATGTCGCGGCGCTCGCCGATCGCCCGGTAGATTGCGGCGCGCTCGGCAGCGCTGAAAGCGTGTTCGCTCATGGTTGCAGCAGCGCCGCCGTCGCATCGGGGTTGGAGGGGAAGTAGAAGTGCACGTAGGAGGCGGTCAAGCGCCCCTGGCGGTAGACCGCCTCGTTGCCGCGCCCGCCATTGGGGCTCAGGCCGCGGGCGATCGGCGCAAGTTCGGTGCTGGTCAGCGAATGATGGTAGGTGTGCCCGCGCAGGGTGCCTTCCGGCAGCTCTACCGCCTGCAGGGCCAGGGCGGCCAGGCGCTTCTGCATGGTCGCTTCGCCCGCCAGCAGGCCGAGCAGTTCGGCGCGCTCGCCAGCCACATCGGTCAAGGCATCGAGCAGATAGAGCATGCCGCCGCATTCGGCCAGCAGTGGCTTGCCGGCCTCATGGTGGGCGCGGATCGCCTGGCACATCGGCGTGTTGGCGGCCAGCGCGTGGTGGTGCAGCTCGGGGTAGCCGCCGGGCAGGTACAGGCTGTCCACCACCGGCAGTTCGCGGTCGTGCAGTGGCGAGAAGAACTCGAGCTGGGCGCCGAGCTGGCGCAGCAGGTCGAGGTTGGCGCCATAGATGAAGGCAAAGGCTTCGTCCCGCGCCACGCCGATGCGCACCCCGGCAAGCGATGCGCGGCAGGCCTGCGGCTCGGCTTCGGCGAAGCTCACCGGCGGCGGCAAGGCCGCATCGCAACTGGCGCCCAGGGCCTCGGCGGCAGCGTCCAGGCGGGCATCCAGGTCATTCAGTTCGCTGGCCTGCACCAGGCCCAGGTGGCGGCTGGGCAGCTCGATGCCGCGCTCGCGCGCGAGGCCGCCATACCAGCGCAGGCCCTCGGTCAGGCTGCCTTCGAGCAGCTGCGCATGGCGCAGCGTGCCGACCCGGTTGGCCAGCACGCCGGCGAACGGCAGGTCGGCCTGGTAACGCGCCAGGCCCAGGGCCAGGGCGCCGAAGGTCTGGGCCATGGCGGTGCCATCGATCACCGCCAGCACCGGCACGCCGAAGTGGCGTGCCAGGTCGGCGCTGGACGGCGTGCCGTCGAACAGGCCCATCACCCCTTCGATGAGGATCAGGTCGGCCTCGCCGGCCGCTTCCCACAACAGGCGGCGGCTTTCCTGGGCGCCGATCATCCACAGGTCGAGCTGGTACACCGGCGCACCGCTGGCGCGCTCGAGAATCATCGGGTCGAGAAAGTCCGGCCCGCACTTGAAGACCCGTACCTTGCGCCCGAGGTTGCGGTGCAGGCGTGCCAGGGCGGCGGTGACGGTGGTCTTGCCCTGGCCGGAGGCGGGCGCCGCAATCAATACGGCCGGGCAATGGCGGGGTTGGCTCACAGTTCCACGCCCTTCTGTGCGCGGATGCCGGCCTGGAAAGCGTGCTTGAGCATGCCCATCTCGGTGACGGTATCGGCCAGCTCGATCATCTCGGGCTTGGCCGCGCGGCCGGTGACGATCACATGCTGCATCGGCGGCCGGGCCTGGATGTCGCCGAGTACCTGGTCGAGGTCGAGGTAGCCGTGCTTGAGGGCGATGTTCAGCTCATCGAGCACCACGAACTGCACCGAGGGGTCCTGCAGCAGCTGGCGCGAAACGGCCCAGGCGGCTTCGGCGGCGGCGATGTCGCGCTGGCGGTCCTGGGTTTCCCAGGTGAAGCCCTCGCCCATCACGTGGTAGCGCACCTGTTCGGGGAAACGGCGGAAGAACAACTCTTCGCCGGTGCTGTTGCGGCCTTTGATGAACTGCACCACGCCACACTGCATGCCATGGCCCAGGGCGCGGGCGAGCATGCCGAAGGCCGAGCTGCTCTTGCCCTTGCCATTGCCGGTCAGCACCAGCAGCAGGCCGCATTCGTTAGGGGAATTGGCGATGCGCTCGTCGATGATCGCCTTCTTGCGCTGCATGCGCGCCAGGTGGCGTTCGTCGCGGTCGGTGGTTTCGCTCATGGGGTTCTCCGCAGGCTGGCGCCACGCAAGCGGCGGCGACAGGTCGATAGGCGGGCAGACGGAGAACGCGCAGGGCCGCGGCAGCAGGCCACGGTGCACCGCGCATCACCCTCCGTGATGCCGTTGGCAGTATCAGGCCGGTCTCCGGGCTCGTGAGCGGGCCTTGGCCCCAGCCTGCGCGCCTTCCCGGATGCTGGCACCCAGTGGCCCTGCGCGGCCTTTGTACTCACCTACCGTTGCGGGGGCAGCGCCGGAATCGCACCTTTGCGGCGCCCACCGGCTTCCCAGTTTCACCCTGCCCAGACGGGGCTGGCGGGGCACCTGAAACACGCGCGAAGGTTAGAGGGTTGAATGGGGAGCGTCAATCGAACCGGGGCGATTTCACCCAGCCCAGCGCCGGCTGGCCGACGATGGGCTGTGCGCTTCAGCGGCGCGGTGCCTTGGACGCCTGCACCGTTACTGCGGGAAGAAACGTTGCGCCAGCGCCGGCGTGCGAATACGTGCACGGTAGGCCGCCAGGTCGAACGCCAGACCGGTGCGCAGGTCGTACACGGCGCCTTCGGCAGGCTTGCTCACCTGGCCGAGCGTCACCAGGATGAAGCGGTAGTCGACGCCGTGCACCTGCTCGATCTTGTCGATGCGAAAGTAATGCCCAGGCAGGAACAGCGTCTCGGCTTCGTCCCAGTACAGCGAGAAGGCACTGACCGGCGTGCCGTCATGGTAGTGGCCGGCCGGCAGCCCGAAAATCACCGAACTGTCGTCGAAGGTGCGCGCCGTCGCGCTGCCCTGGCTTGTGACTTGCGACGCGAAGTCGGTGGCTTTGTACGGGTTTTCGGTAAACGAAGTCAGGTCGGTATTGACCAGCACATCGCCGACCTTCAGATGACCGCTGCGGTATAACCGGCCGCCCGTGCCGCGCGACACATGCCCGCCGCGGTAAAGATTGACGGCGTTGCTCTTGGGCAGGCGGTCGAGCGAGTCGGCCAGGTTGCCCAGGTAGCTGTCTTCGTCACCATAGTGATAGACACCATGGCGCAACACCTCGTTAACCCTCGATTCATCGCTGGTGTAGTACTCGATCAGCGAGTTGTAGTACTCGCGCTGATAGCGATAGGAGTATTCGGGCAAGCCGTGGACCATGACGCAATCCAGGCCGTTGCCATCCAGGTCCGGGCGTTTGTCGGCCGCAAGCGTCGGAATCATCCAGCTTTCGAGCAGTTTTTTCTGCCGCCGCAAGGCGTTGGCGGACAGCCTGCTGCTCTGGGTGCCGTCAGCCGTGGCGTAGACATCCCAGAACGGCGAGCCGATGTCAGCCACGTCAGCGATCGGCGATGAGCCGCCGCCCCGCAGGCCCGGTGCAACCAGCAGCTCCCATTGCCCATTGGCATTCAGGCGCACCGGCAACAGTGGCCCGAAGGCATAGGGGTTATTGTTGGGCACGATCAGCCAGCAGGACAGTTCGTGGCTGTAGCGCACATGAAAGGACAACCCGTTCAGGGTGATCCAGCAAATGCCGTCATCGCTGACACCGACGCCTCTGAGCAGGCCCGCCTGCCCCACCTCGCCGGTCAGCAGCACGTTGCTCTCCTGCCCCTCGAGCGGCAGTTGCGCCGGCTGCGCCACCTGCCAGTGCTCCAGCGAAACGCCGGACTCGTGTGGCGCAGCGGGCCGTGCCAGGGAAGCGAAACTCGATTGAAAGCCGAAGTCGACCATGTTGAAGGCCGCGAGCACGCTGTCGAGGATGGCCGTGCGCAGCGCTTCCCTGCGGCTTTGGTCGTCGCCGGCACGCGCGGCGGCCTGCACATCCAGGCCGACCTTGGCCACGCTGGCACCGAGCAAGGCCAGCGACATCGGCCAGCCCAGCGGCGCGAAACCACCGAACACCTTGAGAAAGGCGGCAAGGTAGCCACGCCAGATCGCGTTGCGCAAATCCGCATTGTTGGTCATCAAGCTGGCGGTTTCGCGCAGCTCGCGGGCAACCAGGCCAATCAGGTAGGTGAACATGTCTTCCGTGATCGGGCGCTTCAGGTAATTGAGCAACGCCAAAGCGGCCTGCTCCGAGGCGCTGCCGGCAATGCCCTGCAGATGCGTTGCCACCGCGTGGGTGCGCGCAGGGTCACGCGCATCGCCATAGGCTGCCGCCTTGAAGGCGTCGAGCTTTTGGCTGTCATGCAGGTGTTCACGCAACCAGCGGGCCATGGCCAGGGCCGAGCCGAACGCCCTGAGCGCTTCCACGGCCCAGGGCAGATACAGCACCACCCGCCCATCGGCCGCTTCCAGGCTGTACATGCAGCCGCCATCCGCGGGGTCGAGCACGTAGCGGCTCAGCGTCAGGGTACTGGTCGTGCTGTCCTGCTCGAGCGTGGCCAAGGTGGGTAGTTCATCGGCCGGCAAGCCATCGGCGACCAACGCACGCAGGCGCTCGCCGTCATCGCGGGTAATGCGCGCGGCAGCCAGCGCCTCGGCGATATGGCCAAGTAGGCAGATCTTGGCCAGGACGCGAAAATGCTGGCGCTGGGTGGTCAGAAAATGTTCGACCTTGGCGCGGTAGGCCACGGCGAAATCCAGGGCCCACAGGTCACTTTGCACATCGCTGCCCAGCATGCCCACTTCGTTGTGGGTATCGAACTGCAGGGCCTGCGGCCCCTGTCGGTAGAAGCCGCCATAGACCGCCAACTGGTCGGGCGCCTGCTGAAAGGCTGCGTCGAAACGATGCACCACCAGCTCGGTGAGATGCATGGACTTGCTGGGCGGCCCTCTGTGTTGCCAGCCCGTGAAGCTGGTCGAACTGCTGGCACTGGTGCCTTCGAACTGGTGCCACCAGACGAACCGCGGGTCTATCCGCTTGCCGGTATGGGTAAGCAGGATGCGCCTCGCCTGCTCGGTTGCCAGCACGCTGGGGTCTGGGTATTCACGGACGATTTCCTCGATCAGGTCGGTGAGAGGCCGCAGGGCCTGCGAGGCATCGAGCTGGCGTTCCATTGTTTCATTGACGGTGTTCATCACCCACTCCAAAGCCTTCTGCATAGGGATGGCCATGCTGGACAGGGCAACGAACGGCTGGCAGTAGATGTGTAGGGCGCGGTGTCGATTGAACCTGGCAGCGCTGGCGCCTCTCACAATCAATACAGACCTGCTCGCGAGGGTGGCACACATGAACGGATCCGCAATCACGAAGGTGTTGCTGCTGGTCGCCAGCCTCGCAGGCTGCGCTGAAACCGCACAGCTGCAGGTCAGCGACGGCAGTGGCCCGACACCTCGCCTGCCAGCACCGAACGACACCCTGATACCGACCGTGAACATCGCCCCGGCGGTCGGCTGGCCCCAAGGCGCCAAGCCCAAGGCCGCGCCTGGCACGCAAGTGACGGCGTTCGCCAGCGGCCTGGACCACCCCCGCTGGCTGTACGTGCTGCCCAATGGCGATGTGCTGGTGGCCGAAACCAATGCCCCGGCAAGGCCCGACGAGGGCAAAGGCATACGGGGCTGGGTAATGGGCAAGGTGATGCAGCGCGCAGGGGCCGGCGTGCCCAGTGCCAACCGCATCACCCTGCTGCGCGACGCCGATCATGACGGCGTCGCCGAAACCCGCAGCACCTTCATCGATGGGCTCCACTCACCGTTTGGCATGGCGTTGGTGGGCAACGACTTCTATGTCGCCGACACCGACAAACTGCTGCGTTTTCGCTACGTGCCAGGGGCCACGCAGATCCGCGAGGCCGGCACCCAGGTCACCGACTTGCCCGGCGGCCCGCTCAACCACCACTGGACCAAGAACGTGATCGCCAGCGCCGATGGCAAGAAGCTGTACGTGACGGTGGGTTCGAACAGCAATGTCGGCGAGAACGGCCTGGACCAGGAGCAGGGCCGCGCGGCGATCTGGGAAGTGGATGCGGCCAGCGGCGCCCATCGGGTTTTCGCTTCAGGCTTGCGCAATCCCAATGGCCTGGCCTGGGAACCGCACAGCGGCGCGTTGTGGACTGCCGTCAACGAACGTGACGAGATTGGCAGCGACCTGGTGCCGGACTACATCACCTCGGTCAAGGATGGCGGTTTCTATGGCTGGCCCTACAGCTACTACGGGCAGCATGTCGATCAACGCGTGCAGCCGCAAAACCCGCAGAAGGTCGCCCAAGCCATGGTGCCGGACTACGCCGTCGGCCCGCATACCGCCTCATTGGGCCTGGCGTTCGCCGAACCGGGTGCACTGCCGGCGCCCTTCGACCACGGGGCATTCGTCGGCCAGCACGGTTCGTGGAACCGCAAGCCGCACAGTGGCTACAAGGTTATTTTCGTGCCGTTCGACAGCAGCGGCAAACCCAGCGGGCAGCCGGTGGACCTGCTCACCGGCTTTCTCGACAGTGACGCCAAGGCCATGGGCCGGCCCGTCGGGGTTGCCAATGACAGGCGCGGTGGCGTGCTGGTGGCAGACGATGTCGGCAACGTGGTGTGGCGGGTCAGCAAGGCGCCGTAGCGCCTGGCGTGATCAGGGGTTCTGGGCCAGATGGCCCTGGGGGATGACCCGCTTTGCCTGCAGGTAGGCCTTGGCCCAATAGCTGTTGGACAGGTAGTCCAGGCGGACCGTACCGCCGGTCGAAGGCGCATGCACGAAGCGGCCCTCCCCCACGTAGATACCGGCGTGGCTGACCTGCGAACCACCGCCGGTGGCGAAGAACACCAGGTCACCCGATTGCAGCGATTTCGCGTCCACGGTCGGCGCGCGCATGACGATCATCTCGCGCGTGGAGCGTGGCAGGCTGATACCCGCCGCATCGCGGTACACGTAGCCGATCAGGCCGCTGCAATCGAACCCGGAATCCGGCGTGTTGCCGCCCCATCGGTAAGGCGTGCCCACCAGGCCGATCGCGCGGATCAGCACGTCGTCGGCAATGGGCGAGCCATCGGGTTGGCTGTAGGTGACCTTGGGTTGCACCACAGGAGCGGGCGCAGGCGCACGGCTGGAGCAGGCAGCCAGCAATGCCACCAGGGAAAAGAATGCGAAACGCGCCATTATCGCCATGGCCAGAACATCCTGTCTGAGACCGCACGGCCGCAGCCGAAAAGAGTTGAGAATTTAGATTAGACGCTTTCTGTAAATGCGCACGGCGGCGAGCTTTTTAAGCTCGCCGCCGTGGGAGAATATAGCATTTTGCTATCAGTTGCGCGCGATATCGCTGGTCGGCGCCATGGCCAAGGCACGCTTGGCTTCGATGAAGGTCTTGCTCCAGTAGCGATCACCGAGGTTGTCGATGCGCACGCCACCGCTGCGGCGGCTGCTGGAGTGGATGAACTGGTTGTCACCCAGGTAGATGCCGGCATGGCTGACGCGGCCACGGCCGTTGGTGCTGAAGAACAGCAGGTCGCCTGGCTTGAGCTTGTTGCGGGCTACCTTGGGCGCGTCGACGTTGATCATTTCGCGGGTCGAACGCGGCAGGTTCATGCCAGCTTCCTCGCGGAACAGGTAGCCGATGAAACCGCTGCAGTCGAAGCCAGCCTCGGTGGTACCGCCAAAGCGGTAGCGGGTGCCGATCAACGACATGCCGCGCTCGAGGATACTGTCGGCCAGAACCGGCAGTTGGTAAGGCTTGCTGCTGGAGAAGGCCTCCAGGTCATCTTCGGTTGCCTGCTCTTCTTCACCGAATACCGACGAAGCAGAAGCCTTGGCTTTGATGGCCGCCTGGCTGGCGACCGGGGTGTGATCCTGGGGCTGGGAAACCGGGCCTTGGGCCGCGCAGCCGATCAGCAGGGTCACGAGTGCGAGTGGCACGAGGGGTGCGAAGCGCTTGAGCATGGGCACGACCGTGTCTGTAATCCTTTAGAAGGGGGAAACTATGCCTTCTATCGGGACCATTTGCAAATTTTATCGAAAAAGATGTGACTTTTTCGTTTTGCCGCTCAAAGCCCTGTAATCACGGGGTTTACCAGCCGAGCGTTTCCTTCAGGAACGGGATCGTGAGCTTGCGTTGCGCCTGCAAGGACGCCTGATCGAGGCGCTCGAGCAGGTCGAACAGTGCGCTCATGCTGCGGGTACCGCGGGTGAGGATGAAATGGCCGACTTCATCGGTCAGGTGCAGGCCACGGCGCGAGGCACGCAGCTGCAGGGCGCGCAGCTTGTCTTCATCGGACAGGCCACGCATCTGGAACACCAGCGCCAGGGTCAGGCGCGACTTGAGGTCGGGCAGCTTGATCGGCAGCTCGCGCGGCGAAGCCGAGGCCGCCAGCAGCAGGCGCCGGCCGCTGTCGCGCAGGCGGTTGAACAGGTGGAACATGGCCTCTTCCCAGTCCGCCTTGCCGGCGATCACGTGCAGGTCATCGATGCACACCAGCTCGTATTGCGCCAGGTAGTCGAGCAGTTCCACGCCACGCTCGAGCAACTGCGCCAACGGCAGGTACACGGCAGGCTCGCCGCGCTGCTGGAAGCGGTGGGTGGCAGCCTGCAACAGGTGACTGCGGCCGACACCCTGCTTGCCCCACAGGTAGATGAGGCTCTCGGTCCAGCCGGCGTCAGCTTCGCAAAGCCGCTCGACATAGCCCAATGCCGCGGCATTGGCGCCCGGGTAGTAGTTGATGAAGGTGGCGTCGTCGCGCAGACGCACACCCAAGGGCAACTGGATCGGTGGTTTCATGCTGGCGGGCGGTCGGGAGGACCACAGGGGGCCTTAAATGAACGGTGTGCAAAGTCTATACCCGCAACGCGGGTGGGCACAATCGCGCAGGCACATAGCACAAGCAAAATCAACGAGTTGCAGTGGATGGGGCGGCGCTGCAGCCCTTTCGCCGGCAAGCCGCCTCTCACAGTGAGAGCACCGGCGTGCCGGCGAAAGAGCCGCAACGCGGCCCCGCTGTCATAACTCAGGGTCGATATCCCCGGCATACATGTCCGACTCCTTGTACAGGTCATGCACATGGCGCAGCAGCACCATGATCACCGCCGCCACCGGCAACGCCAGCAACACGCCGGTAAAGCCGAACAGCTCGCCACCGGCAAGGATGGCAAAGATCACCGCCACCGGATGCAGGCCGATCCGGTCGCCGACCAGCAGCGGCGTCAGCACCATACCCTCCAGCGCCTGCCCGACCATGAACACGGCAACGATGCCCAACATCGGGTAGAGATCGCCGCCAAACTGGAACAATCCGGCCACCAGCGCCGCGCCGATGCCGATGATGAAGCCCATGTACGGCACGATGGCCGCGAGGCCCGCCAGCATGCCGATCAGCAAGCCCAGCTCCAGCCCCACCAGCATCAGGCCGGCAGAATAGATGACGCCCAATGCCAGCATCACCATCAACTGGCCACGCACGAACGCCCCCAGCACTTCATGGCACTCACCGGCCAGGCCCACCACTTGCGCCTCTCGCTGGCGCGGCAGCAGGCTGCGCAGCTTGGCCATCATCACGTCCCAGTCGCGCAGCAGGTAGAAGCCCACCACCGGGATCAGCACCAGGTTGGCCAGCCAGGCCATCAGCGCCAGGCTCGAGGCGGTGGCCTGGGACAGCACGATGCCGACGATGTCGGTGGTCTGGCCCATGTGTTCGCCAATCGCGGCCTTGATCTTGTCGAACTTCCAGAAGCCATCGGCCAGGCCCAGGCGGTGCTGTACCCAGGGCAGCGCCACATGCTGCAGCCAGTCGAGCATCTGCGGCGCCAGTTCGTACAGGCGCAGCAACTGCTTGGCCAGCATCGGCACCAACACCAGCAGCAAGGCCAGCAGGATGAGGGTGAACAGGCCGAACACCACGACCACGCCCCAGGTGCGTGAAAGCCCCAGGCGCTCGAGGCGATCGACCAGCGGATCGGCCAGGTAGGCGAGCAGGATGCCGATCAGAAACGGTGAAAGAATGTTGTGCAGGCTATAAAGAAGCACGGCAATCAGCAGGGCTGCGCCCAGCCAGATCCAGCGACGGGTATCGAGCATGTGCATCACTCCTTACCAGCGAAAGCGCAAGCCGTCGAACGGCTTGGCTGCAGGCTGGGCGGCGGCGGGCTGGCCCGGCGCCGGCGGGGTGCCCGTTGCGGGCGGTGCAGCCAGGGCGGGGGCCTGTTCGGCCGGCACTTCCTGCAACTTGGCCAGGCCATGCTGGGCGCGCAATTGCTCGCGGTCGGCGGTCACGGCGTAGGTCAGGGTATTGCCGTCGGCGAGCTGCAGGCGCGGCCCGTAGGGTTCGAGCACACGGCCCAGTTCGGCATAACGCTGCAGGTTCATGCCCTGCACCTGCAACTGCAACTGGCTGCTGGCGCCCGGCCGGGTCACGTAGCGTGGCGCCAGGCGGTTGCTCACGGCGAGCATGACCGCGTCGGCCAGCGCGGCCTGGTCGGCCCCTTCGGCATTGCCTTGTTCGTGCTGCTTGCCCAGCCACAGCTGCCACTTGCCTTGCCACTTGCCGTCGGCCTCCTGGGCGTGCACCGCCAGCAGCGCATCGGCGCCGTAACGCTCGGCGGCCTGGCGCAGCGGCGCGGGGTCGCTGCCTTCCAGTTGCTTGGCATTGGCCACCAGCTGCTCCTGCAGGTCGGCCAGCGGCAGGCGCAGTGGCAGGCCACGGTGCTGGGCGGCGCGGCGCAGGGGTTGGGCGCTGGCCTGGCCATCGCCGACCAGGTTGCTGCCTTCGGCGTTGTCGTTGAGCCACCAGCCGAGGATCGATGGCCGGTTGCTGCCCCACAGGGCCAGCCCGGCCTTGCGCAAGGCGCGCTCGGTGCTGCCGGGGTCGAACTCGACCATCACCGATTCGGGCGGGCCCGCGTCGGTGCCGACCTGGTTGATGATTTGTTGCGGGTCCTTGCGCAGCTCGGCCAGCGCCGGGCTCTGCGCCGCCTTGGGGTCGCCGGTCAGGCGCAGCACCAGGGTATCCAGGGCCTTGGCGGTGGCGGCGGTACGGGCTTCGGCGCCCTGCCCTTCGACGGCCTCGCGCACCTGGTAGAGGCCGGAGACGTTTTCCGCCTGGGCGGCGAGGCTGGCAAGGGCGAGACAACCCGCTGCCAGGTAATTGAGAAGTCGCATGCAGGATTCCTGTCCAGATAACACGGAACAACGTGAGCGTAGCGCAGGGTGGGACCGTTGCTGAGGGCAAAGTGCTCCCACTACCTTATAGAGGGTTGGCCGTGGCAACCAGTGAGCGTGGGTGAAATGGCTGTCACCCAGGCTGTGGCGCCGCCATCGCCGGCAAGCCGGCTCCCACAGGTTTGCATTGCCGCTCGATTGGCCATGATTTTCAGCATTTCCTGCCCTGCCCGTCGGCCTGAGGATGGCCGCTGCCCGGCAACCCTGATAAAATCGCGCGCCTTCACAGACCTCTGACGTTTCAGATAGCCGCCGCCTCCCAGCCGGCCTTGGCCGTCACGGTCGTTTTTACGAATCCCTCCCTCTTAAAGGCCTGGATCAATGAGCAAGCAACCCTCCCTGAGCTACAAGGACGCCGGTGTAGACATCGACGCCGGCGAAGCACTGGTCGAACGCATCAAGGGCGTGGCAAAACGCACCGCACGCCCTGAAGTCATGGGTGGCCTGGGTGGCTTCGGCGCCCTCTGCGAGATCCCGGCCGGCTACAAGCAGCCTGTGCTGGTCTCCGGCACCGACGGCGTCGGCACCAAGCTGCGCCTGGCGCTGAACCTGAACAAGCACGACAGCATCGGCCAGGACCTGGTCGCCATGTGCGTCAACGACCTGGTGGTCTGTGGCGCCGAGCCGCTGTTCTTCCTCGACTACTACGCCACCGGCAAGCTCAACGTCGACGTGGCCGCCACCGTGGTCACCGGCATCGGCGCCGGCTGTGAACTGGCTGGCTGCTCCCTGGTTGGCGGCGAAACCGCCGAGATGCCGGGCATGTACGAAGGCGAAGACTACGACCTGGCCGGTTTCTGCGTCGGCGTGGTGGAAAAGGCCGAAATCATCGACGGCTCCAAGGTCGCTACCGGTGACGCGCTGATCGCCCTGCCGTCCTCCGGCCCGCACTCCAACGGCTACTCGCTGATCCGCAAGATCCTCGAAGTGTCGGCCACCGACATCGAGAACACCCAGCTCGACGGCAAGCCGCTGACCGACCTGCTGATGGCGCCGACCCGCATCTACGTCAAGCCGCTGCTGCAACTGATCAAGAACACCGGCGCCGTCAAGGCCATGGCCCACATCACCGGTGGCGGCCTGCTGGACAACATCCCGCGCGTACTGCCGGCCAACGCCCAGGCCGTGATCGACGTGGCCAGCTGGCAGCGCCCGGTGGTGTTCGACTTCCTGCAGGAAAAAGGCAACGTCGATGAGCACGAAATGCACCGTGTGCTGAACTGCGGCGTGGGCATGGTCATCTGCGTGGCCCAGGACCAGGTCGAAGCGGCCCTGAACGAACTGCGCGCCGCCGGCGAGCAGCCATGGGTCATCGGCCGCATCGAACAGGCCGCCGAAGGCGCAGCCCAGGTCGAGCTGCAGAACCTCAAGGCACACTGATGCCGAGTTCGCCCTGCAATGTCGTGGTACTGCTGTCGGGTTCCGGCAGCAACCTGCAAGCCCTGATCGACAGCAGCCGCGGTGAAGCCAGCCCAGTACGCATCGTCGCGGTGATTTCCAACCGCGCCGATGCCTATGGCCTGCAACGGGCCGCGGCGGCGGGCATCGCCACCGCGGTGCTGGACCACACCGGCTTTGACGGGCGCGAGGCCTTCGATGCGGCGCTGATGGCGCGCATCGATGGTTTCAACCCTGACCTGGTGGTGCTGGCCGGTTTCATGCGTATCCTCAGCGGCGGCTTCGTGCGCCACTACCAGGGCCGCCTGCTCAACATCCACCCGTCGCTGCTGCCCAAGTACAAGGGCCTGCATACCCACCGCCGGGCCCTGGAAGCAGGCGACGCCGAGCACGGCTGCAGCGTACACTTCGTCACCGAGGAACTCGATGGCGGGCCTCTGGTCGTACAGGCTGTGGTACCGGTAGTGCCAGGCGATAGCGCTGAAAGCCTCGCGCAACGGGTGCACCACCAGGAACACCAGATCTACCCGCTGGCGATGCACTGGTTTGCCGAGGGGCGCTTGCGCCTGGGCGAACAGGGTGCGTTACTGGATGGCCAGCCGTTGCCGGCCAGTGGTCA
Organism: Pseudomonas sp. UBA6315; assembly: GCF_002438125.1. NCBI lineage: Bacteria > Pseudomonadati > Pseudomonadota > Gammaproteobacteria > Pseudomonadales > Pseudomonadaceae > Pseudomonas > Pseudomonas sp. UBA6315. The sequence goes on along the minus strand of NZ_DJTF01000188.1, from coordinate 15,439 downwards.
CTTGATCCGACCCTAGGAGAATTTATGCGTCGCGCCCTGCTCTTGGCTCTTGCCGTGCTTGCCCTGCCGCTCCAGGCAGCTGACCTGAAGCCTTTCTCGGCCAGCTACACCGCCGACTGGAAGCAACTGCCCATGAGTGGCACTGCCGAACGCAGCCTGGTGAAAAACGCCAACGGTACATGGGACCTTAACTTCAAGGCTTCCATGATGATCGCCAGCCTGACCGAGCAAAGCACCCTGCGCCTGGACAACGACACCCTGCAGCCGCAGAAGTACCACTTCGAACGCGGCGGCCTGGGCAAGGCCAAGAAGGTCGACCTGACCTTCGACTGGAACGCCAAGAAAGTGACCGGCAGCGACCGCGGCGACGCGATCAGCCTGCCGCTCAACCGTGGCGTGCTGGACAAGTCGTCCTACCAGCTGGCCCTGCAGCACGATGTGGCCGCCGGCAAGAAAAGCATGACCTACCAGGTGGTCGACGGTGACGAAATCGACACCTACGACTTCCGCGTGCTGGGCACCGAGAAAGTCACCACCAAGACCGGCCAGGTCGATGCGGTGAAGGTCGAGCGCGTGCGCGACCCAAGCCAGAGCAAGCGCATCACCGAGCTGTGGTTTGCCAAGGATTGGGACTATCTGCTGGTGCAACTGCGTCAGGTCGAGACCGATGGCAAGGAGTACGTGATCGTGCTGCAGGATGGCACGGTCGATGGCCGCACGGTGAAGGGTAACTGAAGCGCTGTAGCCTGCTTGCCTGAAACCCCGCCTGGTGCGGGGTTTCTTTTTGTCGGCGCGCCAACATGAAACTTGTTTCATCGCCGTTTTATTTACTTAGCCTGCTAACAAACTCTATAAAAGGGGTGTGCGACACAGTGTCGCAACCAACCCAAGAAGTGGAGTTTACCGATGACTGTCCAAGTAACCGAACGCGACGAATCGAGAATGTCCCACGAAGGCCTGGCCGCTGGCGTGCGGATCTGGGATGTGCACCAGCAAGGCCAGCTGGTGGGCATGTTCCACAATGAACACGAAGCTCACCAGTACCGCGTAGAGCTCGAAGACCTGGAAAACCAGCGCACCACGCAATGACCCCGTCTTCCATGAAAAAGCCCCGCCTAGGCGGGGCTTTTTGCATTTACCACATCAGATCATCAGGGATCTTGTAGGCCGCGTAGGGGTCATCCTCGTCCGCTTCCTCGACATGGGTGTTGAGCAGCAGGATGCGGTTAGGGTCGCGCTCCTGGATCTTCACCGCCGCCTCACGCGGAATCACCTCGTAGCCACCGCCATGGGCAACGATTGCCAGCGCGCCATTGCTCAGCTTGCTGCGCATCAGGGCGTTGACGGCGATGCGCTTGACCTTCTTGTCATCGACGAAGTTGTAGTAATCCTCGGTGTTCAGCTTGGGCAGGCGGGTCGCCTCGATCAGCTGCTTGACCTGTGCGGCGCGGGCCTTCTGCTCGGCCTTTTCCTGCTGCTGGCGGTTCAGCTCCTGGTCGCGCTTGGCCTTCTCGGCCATGGCTTCCTTGGCCAGGCGCTGCTGGCTGTCGTCGACTTCGACCTGGCCTTTGTGCTCCAGGCGTTTTTGTTTCTTCTCGGCCTTGTTGGCCTGGGAGACCTGTTTCTGGTTGACCAGACCGGCCTTGAGCAATTGATCGCGAAGGGAAAGACTCATGGATGTTCACTCACTTATGCAGCTACTCAGCCGCAGCTGGGCAGGTTCTTTTCCTGACGTTTGGCTTCCCCCCAAAGGGCGTCCAGTTCGTCAAGGTTACATGCTTCAATCGCCCGACCACTGTCGCGCAATGCCTGTTCGATGAAGCGGAAACGCCGCTCGAACTTGCGGTTGGCGCGGCGCAGGGCGTTTTCCGGGTCTTGCTTGAGGTGGCGGGCCAGGTTGACCGCGGCGAACAGCAGGTCGCCGACTTCATCTTCCAGCGCGTCGGCATCGCCGTCGGCCATGGCCTGCAGCACTTCGTCGAGTTCCTCGCGGACCTTGTCGAGCACCGGCAGGGCCTCGGGCCAGTCGAAACCGACGGTGGCCGCGCGCTTTTGCAGTTTGGCTGCCCGCGACAAGGCCGGCAAGGTTGCAGGCACGTCATCGAGCAGCGAAAGCTGCTTCGGGTCGCTGTTTTCGGCGCGCTCCTCAGCCTTGATCTCTTCCCAGCGCGACTTGACCTGGGCCTCGCTCAGGCTGGGGGTGTCCAGCGGCGCATACAACTCGCCCGTAGGGAATACGTGGGGGTGGCGGCGGATGAGCTTGCGGGTGATGCCGTCGACCACGCCATCGAACTCGAAACGCCCCTCCTCCCGGGCCAGCTGGCTGTAGTAGACCACCTGGAACAGCAGGTCGCCGAGTTCGCCCTGCAGGTGCTCGAAGTCGCCGCGCTCGATGGTGTCGGCGACTTCGTAGGCTTCCTCGATGGTGTGCGGGACGATGCTCGCGTAGTTCTGCTTGAGGTCCCATGGGCAGCCATATTGCGGGTCGCGCAGGCGGGCCATGAGGTGCAGCAGGTCTTCGAGGGTGTAGGTCATTTAGGCAGGTCCTTCGGTGGTGCCTTCTTCGCGGGGCAAGCCCGCCCCCACAGGGCCAGTGCATGGCTGAATGCTTGCACCCAATCCTGTGGAGGCGGGCTTGCCCCGCGAAGGGGACGCCGCTGTTTCAAGGGGTTCGATTACGCCGCGTCTCGATGATGTTCGGCAACTGCGAGATCCTGCCCAGCAGGCGCCCCAGCGCATCCAGGCCGGGAATCTCGATGGTCAGCGACATCAGCGCGGTGTTGTCTTCCTTGTTCGAGCGGGTGTTCACCGCCAGCACGTTGATCTTCTCGTTGAGCAGCACCTGCGACACGTCGCGCAGCAGGCCCGGGCGGTCGTAGGCACGGATGACGATATCGACCGGGTAGGTCTGCACCGGGATCGGGCCCCAGCTCACCTGGATCATCCGCTCCGGCTCGCGCCCGGCCAGCTGCAGCACCGAGGCGCAATCCTGGCGGTGAATGCTCACGCCGCGGCCCTGGGTGATGTAGCCGACGATGGCGTCGCCCGGCAGTGGTTGGCAGCAACCGGCCATCTGCGTCAGCAGGTTGCCCACGCCCTGGATCTGGATATCGCCACGCTTGCCGGTGCGCGGGCCGGTAGGCTTGCGCGGCACCAGTTCGATCTGCTCGATGCGCTCGGGCTCGAGCAGCTGCTGGGCGGCATTGACCAGGTGCGCCAGGCGCAGGTCGCCAGCACCGAGCGAGGCGAACATGTCTTCGGCGGTCTTGACGTTGGTCTTCTCGGCCAGGCGCTCGAAGTCCACCTGGGGCAGGCCCAGGCGGCTCAGTTCGCGCTCAAGCAGGGTCTTGCCGGCGGCGACGTTCTGGTCGCGTGCCTGCAGCTTGAACCAGTGGACGATCTTCGCCCGCGCCCGCGAGGTGGTGACGTAGCCGAGGTTGGAGTTCAGCCAGTCGCGGCTCGGGTTGCCGTGCTTGCTGGTGATGATCTCCACCTGCTCGCCGGTCTGCAGGCTGTAGTTGAGCGGCACGATGCGCCCGTTGATCTTGGCGCCACGGCAGTTGTGGCCGATCTCGGTGTGCACGCGGTAGGCGAAGTCCAGCGGCGTGGCGCCCTTGGGCAAGTCGATGGCATGGCCGTCGGGGGTGAACACATAGACCCGGTCCGGCTCGATATCGACCCGCAGCTGCTCGGCCAGGCCACCGATGTCGCCCAGCTCTTCATGCCATTCGAGGACCTGGCGCAGCCAGGAGATCTTCTCTTCGTAGTGGTTGGAGCTGGGCTTGACGTCGGTGCCCTTGTAGCGCCAGTGGGCGCAGACACCGAGCTCGGCCTCTTCGTGCATGCCGTGGGTACGGATCTGCACTTCCAGCACCTTGCCCTCGGGGCCGATCACCGCGGTGTGCAGCGAGCGGTAGCCGTTCTCCTTGGGGTTGGCGATGTAGTCGTCGAATTCCTTGGGGATGTGCCGCCAGAGGGTGTGCACGATGCCCAGCGCGGTGTAGCAGTCGCGCACCTCCGGCACCAGCACGCGCACCGCGCGCACATCGTAGATCTGGCTGAATTCCAGGCCTTTGCGCTGCATCTTGCGCCAGATCGAATAGATGTGTTTGGCCCGGCCACTGATGTCGGCGTTGACGCCGGTGGCCAGCAGCTCGTTCTGCAGCTGGTTCATTACGTCGCTGATGAAGCGCTCGCGGTCCAGCCGGCGCTCGTGCAGGAGCTTGGCGATCTGCTTGTACTGATCGGGTTCGAGGTAGCGGAAGGACAGGTCTTCCAGCTCCCACTTGATATGGCCGATGCCCAGGCGGTGCGCCAGTGGTGCGTAGATGTCGAACACCTCGCGGGCCACGCGCAGGCGCTTTTCGTCATCGGCGGACTTCACCGCACGGATCGCGCAGGTACGCTCGGCCAGCTTGATCAAGGCCACGCGCACGTCGTCGACCATGGCCACGAGCATCTTGCGCAGGTTCTCGACCTGCGCCTGGGAGCCGAGCACCAGCGACTGGCGCGGGCTGAGGCTGGCGCTGATGGCGGCCATGCGCAGCACGCCGTCGATCAGCTTGGACACCACCGGGCCAAAACGCTGGCCGACTTCGGCCAGGGTCACCTTGCCTTCGCGCACCGAACGATAGATGACCGCCGCCACCAGGGAGTCCTGGTCGAGCTTGAGGTCGGCGAGGATTTCGGCGATTTCCAGGCCCGCCTGGAAGCTGGAAGTACCGTCGGCCCATGAATGCTTGGCCGGGTTGCCCTTCTTCTCGATTTCCTGGGCGAACTCGCAGGCCTCCTTGAGTGCCACGCGATCCAATGCCGAATCGACGCTCACCACATGATCCAGCCATGCTTCGAGATTGATACTGCCGTCGGTGTTGACCGGCTGGTGCACTCTCACCTGTACCATCTTTGTTTTACCTTTCCATACAGCGCACTACACGGGTGCGCTGGCTATCACCGTGTGGCTTCCAGTCCGTGGAAACCGCACCAAGGGGCGCCCAATTGGCTAGCCCGCTTCGAATAACGCCATGGCCTCGACATGTGCCGTCTGAGGAAACATGTCGAGAATCCCGGCCCTTTTTAACCGGTACCCCTGGCCGACCAGCACCTGGGCGTCTCGCGCCAGCGTGGCCGGGTTGCACGATACGTAGACCAGACGTTTGGCCTTGAGGCGTGCGATGCCTTGCACCACCTCGAACGCACCGTCGCGCGGTGGATCCAAGAGTACCGCAGAAAAGCCCTCGGCGGCCCATCCGGCGCCCGCCAAAGGCTGCGATAAATCGGCCTGAAAAAACGCTGCGTTATGCACATCGTTGTTTCGGGCATTGGCCGCGGCCCGATCGACCATGGCCTGCACACCTTCCACCGCCACCACTTCGCGCGCCTGGCGGGCCAGCGGCAGGGCGAAGTTGCCCAGGCCGCAGAACAGGTCCAGCACGCGCTCGTCGGCTTGCGGTGCGAGCCAGGCCAGGGCCTGCTCGATCATTGCCGTGTTGACCTGGGCGTTGACCTGGACGAAATCGCCCGGGCGCCAGGCCAGCTCCAGTTGCCAGGGCGCCAGGGCAAAGCCGAGTTTCGCCTCGGCCTCCACCGGCGCAGGCTCGCCCTCGCCTTGCAGCCAGAGCTGCGCCTTGGCTTCATGGCAGAACGCCTCAAGGCGCACCAGGTCTTCTGCCGGCAACGGCATCACGTGGCGCACCAGCACCGCCTCGGCGGTGCCGCTGAACAGCTCCACATGGCCGATCGCCTGCGGCTTGCCGAGCGAGCGCAGCACGGTCGGCAAGTGGCGAAGAATAGATTGCAAAGGCTGTACCAGCACCGCGCAGTCATCGATGGAAACAATGTCCTGGCTGGCCTCGGCACGGAAACCCACTTCCAACTGGCGTGCCTTCACGTCCCAGCGCACCGCGACCCGCGCCCGGCGCCGGTAGCCGAACTGCGGCCCGCTCAACGGCGCGGCCCACTCCTCGGGCTGCACGCCGGCAACCCGCTGCAGTTGCTCGGCCAGGGTGCGCTGCTTGAGTGCCAGCTGGGCCTCGTGGGGCAGGTGCTGCAAGTTGCAGCCACCGCAGCGGTCATAGTGACGGCACGGCGCCTCGCGGCGCTCGGGGCTGGCCTGCAGCACCCGCTCCAGGCGCGCCTCGACCACCTTGCCGCGGGCATTGAGCACCCGCGCCTCGACCGACTCGCCGGCCAGTGCGCCACTGACGAACCAGGTACGCCCTTCGAGGAAGGCGATGCCGCGACCGTCTCCGGCCAGGCGCTCGATTTCCAGGCGCTGTTTCTTGCCCACGGGGACCTGGGGGGTGCGGTTACCGCCGGCCGGCTGGAAGCGCAGGCCGCTGTTGCTTTTCTTTCTGGACATTTAGCTCGGGTCGAACAGGCCGGTGGACAGGTAACGGTCGCCGCGGTCACAGATGATCGCGACCATCACCGCGTTTTCCACTTCGCGGGACAGGCGCAGCATGGCTGCCACCGCACCACCGGAAGACACGCCGCAGAAAATGCCCTCTTCGCGGGCAAGACGGCGGGTGGTGTCTTCGGCTTCCTGCTGGGACATGTCGACCACGCGGTCGACACGGGTGGCGTCGAAGATTTTCGGCAGGTACTCCTCGGGCCAGCGACGAATGCCCGGGATCGCCGAGCCTTCCATCGGCTGCAGGCCGATGATCTGCACCGCCGGGTTCTGCTCCTTGAGGTACTGCGAGCAGCCCATGATGGTACCGGTGGTGCCCATGGAGCTGACGAAATGGGTGATGCTGCCCTGGGTCTGCTGCCAGATCTCGGGGCCGGTGCTGTTGTAGTGGGCGATCGGGTTGTCGCCATTGGCGAACTGGTCGAGGACCAGGCCACGGCCTTCGGCCTGCAGCTTCTCGGCCAGGTCGCGGGCGCCTTCCATGCCCTCCTCCTTGGTCACCAGGATCAGCTCGGCGCCATAAGCGGTCATGGCGGCCTTGCGCTCGGCGGTGGAGTTGTCGGGCATGATCAGGATCATCTTGTAGCCCTTGATCGCCGCCGCCATGGCCAGGGCAATGCCGGTGTTGCCGGAGGTGGCTTCGATCAGGGTGTCGCCGGGCTTGATCTGGCCACGCAGTTCGGCGCGGGTGATCATCGACAGGGCCGGGCGGTCCTTCACCGAGCCGGCGGGATTGTTACCTTCGAGCTTGAGCAGGAGGGTATTGCTGGTTTCTCCAGCGATGCGCTGCAGGCGAACCAGGGGCGTATTGCCGACGCAATCGGCGATGGTTGGGTACTGCAAGGTCATGGTGTATTTCACAATCCGGACGGCAGGGGCGACTATCATACCGGCAAACCCCTCGCCGCCATATCACGCAATCTGTAGTCGCTATAGCTACAAGCTATATGCAGCCGGGGATGGGGCCGCAACGGGTTGCACATGCACTGGCAAGCGCATGCACAGGCGCAGCCCGCGCTTGCCATTCTCGGCCCACAAGGTGCCGCCCTGGCGCTGGATTGCACTGCGGGCGATGCTCAACCCCAAGCCGAAACCGCCGTCCCCGGGGCGCGAGCCGTCGAGGCGGGAAAACGGCGCGAAGATGCGCTCAAGATCAGCCTCGGCCACGCCGCCGCCCTCGTCCTCCAGCCACAACCGCCAGTAGCCACCCTCTCGCTGGCCGCCCAGGCGCACCAGGGCGTTTTCCGGCGAATGGCGGATGGCATTGCGCAGCATGTTCTCCAGGGCCTGGGCCAGGTGGTTGAGGTTGCCGTGCACCCAACAGTGGGCCGGCAGCTCGCAGCGCAGGCGTTCGGGCGACCAGCCGCTTTCATAGCAGGCATCTTCGACCAGCAGCTCCCACAAGGCCTGCAGCTGGATCGGCTCAAGGTTCATCGGCGCCCGCTCGGCATCCTGCCAGGCCAGTTGCAAGGTGTCTTCGACCAGTTGCTGCATGCAGTCCACTTCGCGGCCCAGCCGCTCGCGCAGGCGGGCCAGGTCGGTTTCACCGTCACAGGCCACGCGCAGGCGGCTCAAGGGCGTGCGCATTTCGTGGGACAGGTCGCGCAGTAGCTGCTGCTGCATGGCCACCGTGCCCTGCAGGCGCTCGGCCATCTGGTCGAAGGCGCGAGCCAGCTCGCCCAGCTCGTCATGCCGGGCGATCGTGCGCGAGTCCAGGCGTGCCGAAAGCTGGTCGGCGCGCCAGGCGTTGGCCTGTTCGCGCAGCTGGTTGAGCGGCACGATCAGCATGCGGTACAGGCCTATGCACAGCAGCAAGGTGAACAGGCCAGGGATGATGCCGTTGGTGACGATGCGCCAGGCCAGCAGGTACTGGCCAGGGGTGAAGCGGGTCGGCAGCTCGATCACCAGCATGCCCTGCTCCGGCGCCCCGGGAAACGGAATGCGCAGCCAGGGCTGGTCGACGCTGCGCCGGCTCATGGGCCAGTCGACGCCGCGCAGGCGGGTCAGGCGCTGCATGATCTGCGGGCTCAGGGTGGCACTGTTCAAGGGCCGCAGGTTGCTGTCGAGCACCCCCACCCAGCCCTGCTCACGCCCGTGCATGCCTTCCAGCCAGCGGTCCAGCCCGGCTTGCCCGCCGCGGCGCCAGGCCTGCTCGGCCTCGCTGGCATAGCCGCGCAGCACCTGGCGGGCCGGCTCATCGAGAAAGGCGTTCTGGGTATCCATGTGGCGGCCCCAGGTGTAGCTGAGGCCGATCATCAACAAGCAGAAGCCGACCAGCAGGATGGCCAGTTTCCAGAACAGCGAATGGCGGTCGAGCATCGCTCACTCCGCCTCGCCGACGCTGAGCACGTAGCCCTTGCCCCAGACGGTACGGATCTGCCGCTCGTGGTAGCCGATGGCCTTGAGCTTGCGGCGGATCTGGCTGACGTGCATGTCCAGGCTGCGGTCATGCCGCGAATAGCCGCGCTGCAGCACCTGCTGATAAAGGAAGGGTTTGCTCATCACTTCGTCGAAGTTGCGGTTGAGGATGTCGAACAGGCGGTATTCGCTTGGCGTCAGCCCGGCGTGCTGGCCGCCCAGGCTGACATCGCACAGGTTCTCGTCCAAGCGCAGTTCGCCGCTGGCCACGTCCTGCGCAGGCTGGTGGCGGCGCTCGAGGGCGACGCGGCGCAGGATGGCTTCGATGCGCACCTGCAATTCGGCCATGCTGAAGGGCTTGGGCAGGTAGTCGTCGGCGCCGCGCTGGAAGCCGCAGATGCGGTCGGCCTCGGCCCCCAGCGCCGACATCAGGATCACCGGCGTGGCACTGCGCCTGCGTAGCTGGGCCAAGGCGTCCAGGCCGTTGAGGCCAGGCAGCAGGATGTCCATCAGCACCACGTCGAACATCTGCCGGCCGGCCGTTTCCAGGCCTTCTAGGCCGTTGCGGCACCAGGTCACCTGGAAGCCGCCACGCTGCAATTCTTCGTGCAGGTAGGCGCCCAGCACCGGGTCGTCCTCGATGGCCAGGATACTGGAAGTGTGATTCGCTACGGGATTCATTGGCAACTGCCATGCATTCTCAATTGCGTGGGATTATTGGGCATGCTTCCGATCTAGGCAACCGCCCCGCGACCGGCGCCGCGGCGCCTTGGCAAAATCACCGGCAAAAGGGTGCATTCATGCCGCAGGGGGAGTAACTTTCCGCTTTGGTTCGTGGCGCAGGCCACGGCGTACAGGCACATGACAGGAGGCTGGTGTGCTCGATCGTTTGGGAATCCGCAGCCGGGTTCTGCTGCTGGCATTGCTGCCCGCCATCCTGATGGCCCTGGTGCTGGGCTGCTATTTCACCTGGTTGCAGCAAAATGAATTGCGCACCCAGTTGCTCCAGCGCGGCAAGATGATTGCCGAGCAGCTGGCCCCGCTGGCCGCCCCGGCCCTGGCCAGGCAGGCGCCTGCGCAGCTCGAGCGGATTGCCGCGCAAACCCTGGAGCAGGCCGATGTGCGCGCCGTGGCGTTCCTGGCCCCGGACCGCAGCCGCCTGGCCCATGCCGGCCCGAGCATGATCAACCAGCCGCCCAGCGGCGGCACCGGCACCCAGTTGCTGCAGCGCAGCGGCAACGATGCCACCCGCTACCTGATGCCGGTGTTCGGCCATCACCGCGACCTGGCCACCGATGCCGTGCCAGCGGAAGCCGAGCGCCTGCTGGGCTGGGTCGAAATCGAGCTGTCCCACGACGGCACCCTGCTGCGCGGCTACCGCAACCTGTTCACCAGCGTACTGCTGATCCTCGTCTGCCTGGGCCTCAGCGCCCTGCTGGCGATACGCATGAGCCGCACCATCAACGACCCGATCGCGCGCATCAAGCACGCGGTCAACCAGCTCAAGGACGGCCACCTCGAAGAACGCCTGCCGGCCATGGGCAGCCACGAGCTGGACGAACTGGCGCGGGGCATCAACCGCATGGCCGAAACCCTGCACAGCGCCCACGAAGAGCTGCAGCACAGCATCGACCAGGCCACCGAGGACGTGCGCCAGAACCTGGAAACCATCGAGATCCAGAACATCGAGCTGGACATGGCGCGCAAGGAGGCCCTGGAGGCCAGCCGCATCAAGTCCGAGTTCCTGGCCAACATGAGCCACGAGATCCGCACACCGCTCAACGGCATCCTCGGCTTCACCCACCTGCTGCAGAAAAGCGAGCTCACGCCGCGCCAGCTCGACTACCTGAACACCATCGAAAAGTCCGCCGACAACCTCTTGGGGATCATCAACGAGATCCTCGACTTCTCCAAGATCGAGGCCGGCAAGCTGGTGCTCGACAGTATCCCGTTCAACCTGCGCGACCTGGTCCAGGACACCCTCACCATCCTCGCCCCCGCCGCCCATGCCAAGCAGCTCGAGCTGCTCAGCCTGATCTACCGCGACACGCCGACCTCGCTGATCGGCGACCCGCTGCGGCTCAAGCAGATCCTCACCAACCTGGTGAGCAACGCCATCAAGTTCACCCGCGAAGGCACCATCGTCGTGCGCGCCATGCTCGAGGACGAACAGGAAGACAGCGCGCAACTGCGCATCAGCGTGCAGGACACCGGCATCGGCCTGTCGCCGCAGGATGTGCGCACGTTGTTCCAGGCCTTCAGCCAGGCCGACAACTCGCTGGCCCGGCAACCCGGCGGCACCGGCCTGGGCCTGGTGATTTCCAAGCGCCTGATCGAGCAAATGGGCGGCGAGATCGGGGTCGACAGCACGCCGGGCGAAGGCTCGCAGTTCTGGATCAGCCTGAGCCTACCCAAGGCCCACGACGATATCGAGGAGCACCCGCTGCAACCCCTGCTGGGCCGCCGCGCCGCGGTGGTCGATGGCCACGAGCTGGCGCGCCAGGCCCTGGAGCACCAGCTGGAGGATTGCGGCCTGAGCGTGAGCCTGTTCGCCTCCTACGAGCAGCTGCTGCAAGGCGTGCAGGCGGGCTTCCAGGGCGGCATGCCGTTCGAGTTCGCGGTGTTTGGCGCAAGCCTTGGCAACCTCACACCGGAGCAGCTGGGTGACTATCACCAGCAGCTGGAGCGCTATCACTGCCAGTGCGTGGTGCTGTGCCCGACCACCGAGCAGGCGCTGTACCACCCCTACCTGCCCAATGGCCACGGCCAGCTGCTGTCCAAGCCGACCTGCACGCGCAAGCTGCGCCGCCTGTTGCTGGAGCTGGTGCAGCCGCGCCGCCCGCTGGGCGAAGCAGGCCCCGGCCACAAGGGCGAGCGCCAGGCGAAGATCCTCTGCGTCGACGACAACGCCGCCAACCTGCTGCTGGTGCAGACCCTGCTCGAGGACCTGGGCGCCGACGTGCTGGCGGTCGACAACGGCCATGCCGCGCTGCAGGCGGTGCAGAGCGAAAGCTTCGACCTGGTGCTGATGGACGTGCAGATGCCGGGCATGGATGGCCGCGCCTGCACCGAGCAGATCCGCCTGTGGGAAAACACCCAGAGCGGCAACCCGCTGCCGATCGTCGCCCTCACCGCCCACGCCATGGCCAACGAGAAACGCGCCTTGCTGCACAGCGGCATGGACGACTACCTGACCAAACCGATCAGCGAGCGCCAGCTGGCCCAGGTGGTGATGAAGTGGACCGGCCTGAGCCTGGGCGCCGCGCCCCTGGAGCGTGCCGACGAGCAGCAGGCCGAAGGCCACGAACTGCAGGTGCTCGACCCTGACGAAGGGCTGCGCCTGGCCGCCGGCAAGCCGGACCTTGCGGCCGACATGCTGGCCATGCTGCTGGCCTCGCTGGACAGCGACCGCGAGGCGATCCGTGCAGCGCGCGAAGCCGAGGACCGCACGGCGCTGATCGAGCAGGTGCACCGGCTCAACGGCGCCTCTCGCTATTGCGGCGTGCCGCAGCTGCGCGCAGCCTGCCAGCGCAGCGAAACCTTGCTCAAGCAGGACCATCCGCAGGCGCAGCAGGCCCTGGATGACCTGGACGGGGCGATCTGCCGGCTGGCGGCCCAGGCGCGGCTCAGCGCCTGAGCACTAGGGCCCTGTCGCCGGCAAGCCGGCTGCCACATGAAGAACTGTGGGGTACCTGTGGGAGCCGGCTTGCCGGCGATAGGGCCGGCACAGGTCAACATCCATCCGTGGCAGCCGGCTACACTCCCCACTCTCGAAATAGGAAGCCCGACCATGCGCGCCCTGTTGTTCAGCAGCCAGCACTACGATCAGGAAAGTTTCACCCAGGCCGGCCGCGACCTGGCCGTGGAGCTGCACTTCCAGCCCGCCCGGCTGACCCTCGACACGGCCGCCCTGGCCCAGGGCTTCGAGGTGGTGTGCCCGTTCATCAACGACGAGCTCGACGCCCAGGTGCTGCAGCGCCTGGCAGCCGGCGGCACGCGCCTGATTGCCCTGCGTTCGGCCGGCTACAACCACGTCGACCTGGCCGCCGCGCAGCGCCTGGGCCTGGCGGTGGTGCGCGTGCCGGCCTATTCGCCGCATGCCGTGGCCGAACATGCCGTGGCGCTGATCCTGGCCCTGAACCGCCGCCTGCACCGCGCCTACAACCGCACTCGCGAAGGCGATTTCACCCTGCATGGCCTGACCGGCTTCGACCTGCACGGCAAGACCGTGGGCGTGGTCGGCACCGGGCAGATCGGTGCCGCCTTCGCCCGCATCATGGCCGGTTTCGGCTGCCAGCTGCTGGCCTACGACCCCTACCCCAACCCGCAGCTGCTGGCGCTGGGCGCGCGCTACCTGGAGCTGCCCGAACTGCTGCGCGAGGCACGCATCATCAGCCTGCACTGCCCGCTGACCGAGCACACCAAGCACCTGATCAACACCCGCAGCCTGGCCGAGCTGCAACCCGGCGCCATGCTGATCAACACCGGCCGCGGCGCGCTGGTGGACACCCCGGCGCTGATCGATGCGCTGAAAAGCGGGCAGCTGGGTTACCTGGGCCTGGACGTCTATGAAGAGGAAGCGCAGCTGTTCTTCGAGGACCGCTCCGACCTGCCGTTGCAGGACGATGTGCTGGCGCGCCTGCTGACCTTCCCCAACGTGATCATCACCGCGCACCAGGCGTTCCTCACCCGCGAAGCGCTGGACGCCATCGCCGCCACCACCCTGGACAACATCATCCGCTGGGCGGCGGGCAAACCGCAGAATCAGGTCTCGGGTTAATGCTAGGATACGCGGCATTTCTGGAGGACCCATGGTCGAGCACGATTTCCGCTACACCCTTTTCAACCCGCAACACACCCTGATCGAGTGCCGCGCGCTGCTGCCAGGCCGTTACCAGGTAACCGGCAACGGCGGCTCGATGCACAAGGGCGACACCCTGCTGGTGACCCTCAAGGGCAGCAAGGACCTGGCCATGCGCCTGACCGTGGAAAGCGTGCGCCACCTGATCAACCCGCGTGGCCAGTGGGTAGCCGTGGCCAGCGGCCCGGTATTCAACGAGCTGGAAATCCTCACCTGGCAGGTCGAATGCGACAGCTGCGACGCAGTGCTGGACTTCGAGTTCGCCGTGGACGCCAAGCTGGGCAAGAAAGCCCGCCAGCCGGCCGCCACCGCACGCATCACCGAGCTGGGCTGGGCCAGCCGTGGCGACAAGCACCTGTGCCCGCAATGCCAGGAGAGCGCCGCGTGAAGAATGTGTTGTCCGGGGTGCTGATCGCCAGCGCCCTGCTGGGTTGCGCCGCCGAACCTTCCAAGCTGCAGCAGGAACGCAGCTATGTGCTGGAGTGGATCGGCGAACGCCCACTGATCGACTACAGCCACCTGACCCTGACCTTGGCCAGCGATGGCCGCGCCTACGGCAATGCGGGCTGCAACCATTGGTTTGCGCCGTATACGCTCGATGGCGAGCACCTGAGCTTCGGCAAGGTCGGCAAGACCCGCAAGCTGTGCGCGCCGGCGCTGATGGAGCAGGAGAAGCACTTCCTGCAAGCGCTGGAAACCGTGCAGCGCTGGGATGTGTCGCCCATCGAGCAGATGCGCTTCTGGCCGGCTGAAGGCAAGCCTTTGCGCTTCTGGCCTGAGGAAGGCTGATTCTCTGTAGGCTGTACCGGCCTCATCGCCGGCAAGCCGGCTCCCGCAGGTACTTCACTGTTCTCTAGGTCAGTGGTTTACCTGTGGGAGCCGGCTTGCCGGCGATGGGGCCGGTACAGACCTGCATCAAGCGCCTTTCAGGGCCTTGATCTTGGCGTTCAGCCCTTCCAGGGTCTGCTCGCCCAGCAGTTGCTCGCGCACCTTGCCCTTGTCATCGATGATGTAGGTCACCGGCAGCGCCTCACTGCGCGGCAGGTCGTAGCGTTCAGCAGGGTCCTGTGCCAGCACGGTGAAGCCGATGCCCAGCGTCTCGGTCGCCTGCTTCAGGTCCTGCCCCTGCAAGCCGTCGAAGTTCACCCCGACCACCTTGATGCCCTCGGCCGCCCACTGCTTGGCCGCGGTGTTCAATTCCGGTATTTCGGTACGGCACGGGCCACACCATTCGGCCCAGTAGTTGAGCACCAGCCAGTGCCCGTCGAGCTGCTCGGCTTTCACCGTATTACCGTGTTGGTCCACGCCGTAGTCGGCACCGCAACCACCGAGCAACAGGCTCGCGGTGATGGCCAGTACTGCTGCCAAACGCCTTGCCATGGGTCAATCCTTCTCAAGTTTTCAAGCAAATGGTTCAGTCGCTGCGGTTAGAATAGCCGCCACACCCAGCTGGATGCGACCCGACATGACTGACCTGACGCTCTATCATAACCCGCGCTGCTCGAAATCCCGCGGCGCGCTGGAACTGCTCGAACAGCGGGGCCTGGCACCGACCATCGTGCGTTACCTGGAAACCCCGCCCGACGCCGCCACCCTCAAGGCGCTGCTCGGCAAGCTGGGCATCGCCCCGCGCCAGCTGCTGCGCACCGGCGAAGACGAATACAAGGCACTGGACCTGGCCAACCCGGCGCTCAGCGAGGCGCAACTCATCGACGCCATGGCCGCGCACCCGAAACTGATCGAACGGCCGATCCTTGTCGCCGGTGACAAGGCGGTGATCGGCCGACCGCCAGAGAAGGTGCTGGAGA
>NZ_DJTF01000024.1:0-10666 GCF_002438125.1 Pseudomonas sp. UBA6315 | reverse complement strand
GGTTGGCCATCATCACCGCGCCAGAGTCGGCCGGGGTGAGGAACAGCACGAAGCCGACGAACACCGCCACACCGATCACGATCTTGGCCGCCGGGAAGTATTCCAGCAGCTGGTAGATCGACATCGACGGCTGTTCCAGGGCGGTCTTGCCCAGCTCCACGGCGCCCTGGTTGATCACCAGGTCCAGCGCGGTGTTGCCGAAGATCGACAGCCAGGCCAGGGTGAAGCCCAGCGGGATCAGCAGCACGCCGCTGACCAGCTGGCGCACGGTGCGGCCCTTGGAGATACGGGCAATGAACATGCCGACGAACGGGCCCCAGGAAATCCACCAGGCCCAGTAGAACACGGTCCACAGGCCCAGCCAGCGCTCGGACTTGCCGGCCTCGCCCTCGTACACGTAGAGGTCGAAGGTCTTGAGCACGATGCCGTTGAGGTAGTCGCCGATGTTCTGCACGAAGCCATTGAGCAGGTGCAGGGTCTCGCCGCCCAGCAGGACGAAGATCAGCAGGCCGCTGAACAGCATGATGTTCAGGTTGGACAAGCGGCGAATGCCGTTTTCCACGCCCGACACCGCCGCCACGGTGGCAACGCCGGCCATCACCAGGATCACCACCAGCAGGTTGGTCTTGCTGTGGTCCATGCCGAACAGGTACTCAAGGCCCGAGGACACCTGCATCGAGCCGATCCCCAGGTTGGTCACCAGGCCCAGCAGGGTGACGAACATGCCGAAGATGTCCACGGCATTGCCCGCGGCGCCCTTGACCCAGCGCTCACCGACCAGCGGGTACAGCGCCGAGCGCAGTGCCAGCGGCTGGTTGTGGCGGTAGGCGAAGTAACCCACGGCCAGGCCCACCAGGGCGTAGATCGCCCAGCCGTGCAGGCCCCAGTGCAGGAAGGTCAGCTGCAGGCCCTGGCGCGCGGCCTCAAGGCTGGCAGGGGTGCCTTCCGGTGGGTTGAAGTAGTGGTCCAGCGGCTCGGAGGCGCCGAAGTACAGCAGCGAAATGCCGATGCCGGAGGAGAACAGCATGCCGGCCCAGGCGCCGTAGCTGAAGTCGGGCTGGTCGTCCTTGCCGCCAAGCTTGAGCTTGCCGTAATCGGAGAAGGCCAGGTAGACGACGAAGCACAGGTAACCGCAGATCACCAGCATGTAGTACCAGCCGAAGGTGCGCGTCAGCCATTTCTGGGCCACGCCCAGCACTTGGCCGGCAGTATCGGGTACGGCGATCAGCAAGGCAGTCAGAACAAGGATCATCAGCGCGGAGGTGAAGAACACCACGCGGTTGACCCGTACCCTCTCGGCGGGGGGTTTGGTAAGGGAGGCAGAACTCATTGCACGAATGCTCCGGGCAGTACGGCTGTGGAGGCTAATCAATCTTTTCCCGAGCAATTGGTGCAATAGCCCCACTGCTACAGGTGTTATAAAAGCACCCTGGAAACCGTGATCCCTGATCGAACGTTGCAAAAAAACAGACAGGTGGCCTGCAAGAAATGCCACGCCCTCACGTGAGGTGCGCGCATTCGTCACAGAGCACCCCGCCCGCTCCAAGGGCCTGCCGCAGGCTCGTAGGCCATCGGCAGCATCTGCACTTCGCATCGAACTTGCCCGTCAACGCCTTGTATTCCGGGGGTTACGCGATTTCCTGGGGTGTCAATCCGTGCCTTCTCGATCGCTTGAAAAAGTGTCAATGGCACAAATTGTCGCAGAGCTTATTCTTTATTGATTGAACGTTCAATCAAAACAAAATAGACTGGCCTTCGCCGAGTCAGCCGCCCGTCGTCTGCTCGCAGGCCTGAGGAGATAGCAAGATGCCCAAGGTCGGTATGCAACCCATCCGCCGCCAGCAGTTGATCGAAGCCACGCTGCAAGCGGTCGATCAGGTCGGACTGGGGGACGCCAGCATTGCGCTGATTGCCCGTTTGGCCGGGGTGTCGAACGGCATCATCAGTCACTACTTTCGGGACAAGAACGGCCTGATCGCAGCGACGATGGGTTACATCATGAGCATGCTCAACGAAGGCGTGAGAGCGCGTCGTCAGGCACTGACCGATGACAGCCCGCGCGCCCACCTGAAAGTGATCATCGAGGGCAACTTCGATGCCAGCCAGGTGAATGGCCCGGCAATGAAAACCTGGTTGGCCTTCTGGGCTTCCAGCATGCACCAGCCCGATTTGCACAGGTTGCAGCGGATCAACGACCACCGCCTGTACTCCAACTTGTGTTGCCAGTTCCGCCGCGTCTTGCCGCTTTACCATGCACGCAAGGCAGCCCGCGGCCTGGCGGCCCTGATCGATGGCTTGTGGTTGCGTGGAGCGCTGTCGGGAGATGCCTTCGACACCGACCAGGCGATACGGATTGCTTACGAATACATGGATCTACAACTGGCTAAACAGCACACCCTGGCAACAGACGACCAGGCTGCTGAAACATCGCGCACGGCGCTTGCCAACTCGGCAGGAGCGTGACGCGCAAGCCAATCACACACTGCACTTGCGAGGACACTATGGCCCGTTTCGGAACGCAAAAACTCTACATTGATGGCGGTTACGTCGACGCTGGCACCGATGCCACCTTCGAAGCCATCAACCCGGCCACCGGCGAAGTCCTCGCCCACGTGCAGCGCGCCACCCAGGCTGACGTCGAGAAGGCCGTCGAAAGCGCCGAGCGCGGCCAGAAAGTCTGGGCTGCGATGACCGCCATGCAGCGTTCGCGCATCCTGCGCCGCGCCGTCGACATCCTGCGCGAGCGCAACGATGAGCTGGCCATGCTGGAAACCCTGGACACCGGCAAGTCGTACTCGGAAACCCGCTACGTCGACATCGTCACCGGCGCCGACGTGCTGGAATACTACGCAGGCCTGGTACCGGCCATCGAAGGTGAGCAGATTCCGCTGCGCGAAAGCTCCTTCGTCTACACCCGCCGCGAGCCGCTGGGCGTGACCGTGGGTATCGGCGCGTGGAACTACCCGATCCAGATCGCCCTGTGGAAATCCGCCCCGGCCCTGGCCGCCGGCAACGCGATGATCTTCAAGCCGTCGGAAGTCACTTCGCTGACCACCCTGAAACTGGCCGAGATCTACACCGAAGCCGGCCTGCCGGACGGCGTGTTCAACGTCCTGACCGGCAGCGGCCGCGAAGTCGGCACCTGGCTGACCGAGCACCCGCGCATCGAGAAGGTTTCCTTCACCGGCGGCACCACCACCGGCAAGAAGGTCATGGCCAGCGCCTCGAGCTCGTCGCTCAAGGAAGTCACCATGGAACTGGGCGGCAAGTCGCCACTGATCATCTGCGCCGACGCCGACCTGGACAAGGCCGCCGACATCGCCATGATGGCCAACTTCTACAGCTCCGGCCAGGTCTGCACCAACGGCACCCGCGTGTTCATCCCGGCTGACATGAAGGCCGCCTTCGAAGCCAAGATCGCCGAGCGCGTCGCCCGCATCCGTGTCGGCAACCCGGAAGACGAGAACACCAACTTCGGCCCGCTGGTCAGCTTCCAGCACATGGAAAGCGTGCTCGGCTACATCGCCAAGGGTAAAGAAGAAGGTGCACGCGTACTGTGTGGCGGCGAGCGCCTGACCGCCGGTGATTTCGCCAACGGCGCCTTCGTGGCCCCGACCGTGTTCACCGACTGCAGCGACGACATGACCATCGTCAAGGAAGAAATCTTCGGCCCGGTGATGAGCATCCTCAGCTACGAAACCGAAGAAGAAGTGATCCGTCGTGCCAACGACACCGACTACGGCCTGGCCGCCGGTGTCTGCACCAACGACATCACCCGTGCCCACCGCATCATCCACAAGCTCGAAGCCGGTATCTGCTGGATCAACGCCTGGGGTGAATCGCCGGCCGAAATGCCGGTTGGCGGCTACAAGCAGTCGGGCGTCGGCCGTGAGAACGGCGTCAGCTCGCTGGCTCAATACACTCGCATCAAGTCGGTCCAGGTCGAGCTGGGCGGCTACAACTCGGTTTTCTAAACCCTGTCTAGCCACGCCCGTGCCTTTGCGCACGGGCGTTTGCGCTCCCTGATCACCGCCAACACGAGGGTACATTCATGTCCCAAGAATTCGATTACATCATCGTCGGTGCCGGTTCGGCCGGTAACACCCTGGCCACCCGCCTGACCGAAGACGCCGGCGTCACCGTACTGCTGCTCGAAGCCGGTGGCCCCGACTACCGCTTCGACTTCCGCACCCAGATGCCAGCCGCCCTGGCCTTCCCGCTGCAGGGCCGCCGCTACAACTGGGCCTACGAGACCGACCCGGAGCCGCACATGGACGGCCGCCGCATGGAATGTGGCCGCGGCAAGGGCCTGGGTGGCTCGTCGCTGATCAACGGCATGTGCTACATCCGCGGCAACGCCCTGGACTTCGACGGCTGGGCACAACTGCCAGGCCTGGAAGACTGGGCGTACCTGGACTGCCTGCCGTATTTCCGCAAGGCGGAAACCCGTGACATCGGCCCGAACGACTACCACGGCGGCGAAGGCCCGGTCAGCGTGACCACGCCTAAAGCCGGCAACAACCCGCTGTTCCACGCCATGGTCGAGGCCGGCGTGCAAGCGGGCTACCCGCGCACCGAAGACCTCAACGGCTACCAGCAGGAAGGCTTCGGCCCGATGGACCGTACCGTGACCAAGAACGGCCGCCGTTCGAGCACCGCCCGCGGTTACCTCGACCAGTCGAAAAAGCGCCCGAACCTGACCATCGTCACCCATGCCCTGAGCGACCGCGTGCTGTTCGACGGCAAGCGCGCCGTTGGCGTGACCTACCTGGTCGGCGACAGCGAAGAGCGCGTTGAAGCCCGCGCGCGCAAGGAAGTCATCGTCAGCTCCGGCGCCATCGCTTCGCCGCAGCTGCTGCAGCGCTCCGGCGTCGGCCCGCGTGCCCTGCTGGAAAGCCTCGACATCCCGGTGGTCCACGACCTGCCGGGCGTCGGCGAGAACCTGCAGGACCACCTGGAGCTGTACCTGCAGTACGCCTGCACCCAGCCGGTGTCGCTGTACCCTTCGCTGCTGTGGTGGAACCAGCCGGCCATCGGCGCCGAGTGGATGTTCAAGGGCACCGGCATCGGCGCCAGCAACCAGTTCGAGGCCGGTGGTTTCATCCGCACCCGCCCTGAGTTCGAATGGCCGAACATCCAGTACCACTTCCTGCCGGTAGCGATCAACTACAACGGCTCCAACGGCGTGAAGGAACACGGCTTCCAGGCGCACATGGGTTCGATGCGCTCGCCAAGCCGCGGCCGTATCCAGGCCAAGTCGAAAGACCCGCGCCAGCACCCGAGCATCCTGTTCAACTACATGGCCACCGAGCAGGACTGGCAGGAATTCCGCGACGGCATCCGCCTGACCCGCGAAATCATGGCCCAGCCGGCGCTGGACCCGTACCGCGGCCGCGAGATTAGCCCGGGCGAGCACGTGCAAACCGATGAAGAGCTGGACAAGTTCATCCGCGAGCACGCCGAAACCGCCTTCCACCCATCCTGCTCGTGCAAGATGGGCACCGATGACATGGCGGTGGTCGACAACGAAGGCCGCGTGCATGGCATGAAAGGCCTGCGTGTGGTCGATGCGTCGATCATGCCGATCATCATCACCGGCAACCTCAACGCCACCACGATCATGATCGCCGAGAAAATCTCGGACAAGATCCGTGGCCGCAAGCCGCTGGCGCGCAGCACTGCCAAGTACTACGTGGCTAACGGTGCGCCGGTCAAAGGCAAGCCGATGCGTGAAGTGAAGCAGGGCTGATCAGCGCCGGCCTCTTCGCGGGGCAAGCCCGCTCCCACAGGTTTACCCTGCCCACTTGAGGCTTGGGAAAATCCTGTGGGAGCGGGCTTGCCCCGCGAAGAGGCCGGCACCGGCAGCACAAGAAAAGGCACCCATCGCGGTGCCTTTTCTACATCTGCAGAAACGCTTTACAGCCTGCCAATTCATCAGGTTAGAATCAATTGGCACGCGACCTGCTAGATCATTCTCGCAAGTCCCCTCCCCCCGCGATGTACCGGAGTACTGCCTTTGGATGCCAGCACCATCAACAGCCTGTTTCTGATCGGCGCATTGCTGGTGGGCGCAAGCATCCTGGTCAGCTCGCTGTCGTCGCGCCTGGGCATCCCTATCCTGGTCATCATCCTCGCAGTCGGCATGGTCGCCGGGGTCGATGGTGGCGGCATCATCTTCAACAACTACCCGACCGCCTACCTGGTGGGCAACCTGGCACTGGCGGTGATCCTGCTCGACGGCGGCCTGCGCACGCGGGTGGCAAGCTTTCGCGTGGCACTGTGGCCGGCCCTGTCGCTGGCCACCGTGGGGGTGATGATCACCACCGCGCTGACCGGCCTGGTGGCGGCCTGGCTGTTCAACCTGAGCCTCATCCAGGGCCTGCTGATCGGCGCCATCGTCGGCTCCACCGACGCCGCGGCGGTGTTTTCGCTGCTCGGCGGCAAGGGCCTGAACGAGCGGGTGACCGCCACCCTGGAAATCGAGTCGGGCAGCAACGACCCGATGGCGGTGTTCCTCACCGTCACCCTGATCGACATGATCGCCAGCGGCCAGACCGGCCTGCACTGGAGCCTTCTGACCCACCTGCTGCGCGAGTTCGGCATCGGCGGCCTGCTGGGCCTGGGCGGTGGCTGGCTGATGCTGCAGCTGGTCAACCGCATCAACCTGGCCGGCGGCCTGTACCCGATCCTGGTGGTGGCCGGCGGGCTGGTGGTGTTCTCGCTGACCAACGCCCTGCACGGCAGCGGCTTCCTCGCCGTGTACCTGTGCGGCCTGGTGCTGGGCAACAAGCCGATCCGCAGCCGCCACGGCATCCTGCATATGCTCGACGGCATGGCTTGGCTGGCGCAGATCGGCATGTTCCTGGTGCTGGGGCTGCTGGTCACGCCCCACGACCTGCTGCCGATCGCCCTGCCGGCCCTGGGCCTGGCGCTGTGGATGATCCTGGTGGCGCGGCCGCTGTCGGTGGTCGCGGCGCTGCTGCCGTTCAAGGCCTTCCATGGCCGGGAAAAGGGCTTTATCTCCTGGGTCGGGCTGCGCGGCGCGGTGCCGATCATCCTCGCCGTGTTCCCGCTGATGGCCGGGCTGCCGGATGCCCAGCTGTTCTTCAACCTGGCGTTCTTCATCGTGCTGGTGTCGCTGCTGGTGCAGGGCACCAGCCTGCCGTGGATGGCCAAGCTGCTGAAAGTCACCGTGCCACCGGACCCAGCGCCGATCTCGCGCTCGGCGCTGGAGGTGCACGTCACCAGCGAGTGGGAGCTGTTCGTCTACCGCCTGGGCGCGGAAAAGTGGTGCATCGGCGCCGCCCTGCGCGAGCTGAAGATGCCCGAAGGCACGCGCATCGCCGCGCTGTTTCGCAACGAGCAACTGCTGCACCCCTCGGGCAGTACCGTGCTGGAAGTTGGCGACATGCTCTGCGTGATCGGCCACGAACATAACCTGCCGGCCCTGGGCAAGCTGTTCAGCCAGGCGCCGCAACGCGGGCTGGACCTGCGCTTCTTCGGCGACTTCGTGCTCGAAGGCGATGCCGAACTGGGCGCGGTGGCCGCGCTTTATGGCCTGAAACTCGACGGCCTGGACGCGAAAATGCCGCTGGCGCAGTTCATCCGACAGAAGGTCGGAGGCGCGCCAGTAGTAGGTGACCAGGTCGAATGGCATGGCACGATCTGGACCGTCGCGACCATGGACGGGAACAAGATCCAGAAAGTCGGCGTCAGATTCCCCGAAGGAACGCGACCCGGACCAGGATTGTTCCTCTAAACTCCGATTTCGCCTGATCCACAAGTAGTCTGCCTATGTCCCTGCGCGTGTACCTTCGCACAGCCCTGCTCGGGCTGTGCCTGTCCCTTTCGTTCGCAGCTGGCGCGGCTGAAGCCCCGACCACTGCCAGCATCCAGAACAGCCTCGACAAGATCGCCGAGCGCAAGCTGCCCGAAGCCGACCAGAAAGCCCTGCAGCAGGTACTGGAGCAAACCCTCACGCTGCTGGCCAGCAAGGATGACAGCGAGCAGAAGCTTGCCGCGCTCAAGCAGCAACTGGCCGGCGCGCCCAAAGAGACCAGCGACAGCCAGAAGGAGCTGACCCGGCTCAAGGAAAGCAAGCCGCAACCGGTGGCCCAGCGCTATGCCAACCTCAGCGTGCCGCAGCTCGAGCAGATGCTCAGCGAGCGCAATACCCAGCAGGGCGAGCTGCAAAAGGCGCTGTCGGAAGCCAACAGCCTGATCATCAACTCGCAAACCCGCCCCGAGCGCGCCCAGGCCGAGATCAGCAACAACCAGATCCGCAGCCAGCAGATCAACAACATCCTCAAGAGCGGCAAGGACGGCGGCAAGGCGATCAACGCCGACCAGCGCAACCAGCTGGTGGCCGAGCTGGCCTCGCTCAACGCCCTGACCTTGCTGCGCCGCCAGGAGCTGGCCGGCAACGGCCTGCTGCAGGACTTGGGCAATGCCCGCCATGACCTGCTGATCGAGCGCGCCGCGCGCCTGGAGCAAGAGATCCAGGACCTGCAGACGTTGATCAACGAGAAGCGCCTGGCCCAGTCTCAGCAGACCGTCACCCAGCAGTCGATCGAGGCCCAGAAGGCCGGTGGCAGCTCGATACTGGCTAGCGAGAGCGCAGCCAACCTGAAGCTTTCCGACTACCTGCTCAAGAGCACCGACCGCCTCAACGAGCTGACCCAGCAGAACCTGCGCACCAAGCAGCAGCTCGACAGCCTGACCCAGGCCGACCAGGCCCTGGACGAGCAGATCAGCGTGCTCAAGGGCAGCCTGCTGCTGTCCAAGATCCTCTACAAGCAGAAGCAGGCCCTGCCGCACCTGAAGGTCGACCGCGACCTGGCCGACCAGATCGCCGACATCCGCCTGTACCAGTTCGAGGTCAACCAGCAGCGCGAGCAGATGAGCAGCCCGGTGACCTACGTCGACAAGCTGTTGGCCAACCAGCCCCAGGAAGACCTCACCCCGGCCCTGCGCAAGGCCCTGCTGGATGTGGCCATCACCCGCAGCGACCTGCTCGAACGGCTGAACCGCGAACTGTCGGCGCTGCTCAACGAATCGATCACCCTGCAGCTCAACCAGAAGCAGCTGCTGGGCACCGCCCAGGGCCTGCGCACCACCCTCGACGAGCAGATGTTCTGGATCCCCAGCAACAAGCCGCTGGACTGGGACTGGCTGCGCTATGTGCCCGAGCGCTTCGCCGCCCAGGTCGCCGACCTGCCGTGGGGCTCGGGCATCAAGGAGCTGGCCGACGGCCTGAGCCAGCGCCCGCTGCTGTTCCTGCCCCTGCTGCTGGTGATCGGCGCCCTGCTGTGGCGGCGCAAGTACCTGTACCAGCGCCTGAGCAAGGTGCATCAGGACATCGGCCACTTCCGCCGCGACAGCCAGTGGCACACGCCCCAGGCCATCCTCATCAACATCCTCCTGGCGATGCCGGTAAGCCTGGGCCTGGCCCTGTGCAGCTACGCCCT
Organism: Pseudomonas sp. UBA6315; assembly: GCF_002438125.1. NCBI lineage: Bacteria > Pseudomonadati > Pseudomonadota > Gammaproteobacteria > Pseudomonadales > Pseudomonadaceae > Pseudomonas > Pseudomonas sp. UBA6315. The sequence continues at coordinate 1,199 of NZ_DJTF01000024.1, read as the reverse complement.
GCAGATCGACGCCCGCGGGCAGAACGCCAACCTCGGCGCCGCGCTCTGGCAGCTGGCCCAGGCCTGGCTGGTGTTCTACACCGCCTACCGCATCCTCGCCCCAGGCGGTGTGGCGGAAATCCACTTCCGCTGGCACAAGCCGCAGGTCGAGTTCCTGCGTGGCTGGGTGCGCCGGCTGGGTACCGTGGTGCTGGCGCTGGTCGGCGTGGTGGCGGTGGCGGAGCACCAGCCTTCGGCGCTGGCCGACGACGTGCTGGGCATCGGCGTGGTGCTGACCTGCTACGCACTGATGGCCTGGCTGCTCAGCCGCCTGCTGCTGAGCAGCCCTGCGCACCGCGACACCTCGCTGTTTCGCAAGGCCGTCGGGGTGGCCTTCACCGCCTTGCCGATCGCCCTGTTCGTGGCGGTGTGCTTTGGCTACTACTACACCGCCCTGAAGCTCACCGACCGGCTGATCTACACCCTGTACCTGCTGCTGTTCTGGCTGGTGATCGAGGCCGCGTTCGTGCGTGGCCTGTCGGTGGCGGCGCGGCGCCTGGCCTACCAGCGTGCGCTGAGCAAGCGCGCGGCGGCCAAGGAAGGGCTCGATGGCGAGGTGATCAGCGAAGAGCCGACGCTGGACATCGAGCAGGTCAACCAGCAGTCGCTGCGCCTGATCCGCCTGGCCCTGCTCGGCGGCTTCATCGCCGGCCTGTACTGGGTGTGGTCGGACCTGATCTCGGTGTTCGCCTACCTCAACAACTTCACCCTCTACGAATACACCAGCGGCACTGGCAGCGCCGCCAGCATGGTGCCGATCAGCCTCGGCGACCTGCTCGGCGCGCTGGTGATCGTCGGCATCACCTTCGCCCTGGCGCGCAACTTGCCGGGCCTGCTCGAGGTGCTGGTGCTGTCGCGCCTGAACCTGGCCCAGGGCAGCGCCTATGCCACCACCACGCTGCTGTCGTACATCATCGTCGGGGTCGGCATCGTCAGCACCCTGTCGACCCTCGGGGTGAGCTGGGACAAGCTGCAGTGGCTGGTGGCGGCGCTGTCGGTGGGCCTGGGCTTCGGCATGCAGGAGATCTTCGCCAACTTCATTTCCGGCATCATGATCCTGTTCGAGCGCCCGGTGCGCATCGGCGACACCATCACCATCGGCAACCTGTCCGGCACGGTGAGCAAGATCCGCATCCGTGCCACCACCATCACCGACTTCG
>NZ_DJTF01000189.1:30324-53934 GCF_002438125.1 Pseudomonas sp. UBA6315 | reverse complement strand
CGTTTGTGCTGGCGTCGGCGCGCAGGACTGCAAGAACGATTGAGCCTCGGCCAGCTCGTCGCCCCGAAAGTCCGCAGGGTTCAGGCCGTCAGCTTGTATGTCATTCAGGCTCTTGAGCAACTGGGTGATATCGCGCCCGTCTGTCCAGGCAGCGCGATAGCTGCGATGGGAGTAGAAATCAAGAACAACGCGATTGATGTCCGCGCGTTGATGTTTGCGAGAGGTAATCAAGGGAGGAAATGACGATGCCAGGGGTTCAAGTGCGGCCTGGATCCCTTGTCCAACGATGTCGTCAGGCGCTGCAACCTCCGCACTGACCTGCGCAGACACCGACAAACCGATCTGCGACGTTTCACTCAGCGCAGTGCCGCTGATCAGAAAGACCATAAATAAAGCACGGCTTATGACGAATACCCTTGATAACTGCACTTTGGATAATCCTTGAATCTCTCGCAACTCATAAAGCTAGCGTCCAAACCGCTGCCAGGCTCGACATATTCTTGATGAGATTTACATATGGCGCTACATAGTGATCGGTAGTTATCGACTGTGGGATGGGTAACCGACCGCCTCTGCCTATTTCTGCCCTTCGCGAGCGGCCGCTCTGGGTCAATAGCTGTCAGTCGCGACCGGCCGCTATCGACCCATACCTGCCCTTCGTTCGGGGCGGCAATCGGCCATTAGCAGACGCTCAAAGGTGTCCAGGAAAGCCGGGGTATTCAGGGCATTCTTGGACCTCATTCAGGGGGTTATTAAAGTCTAGCTATGATGGCATTATGACTCCCTGGCTGGAGGGGCTGACATGACCAGCGTGATTGAGAGGAGTCGAGGGGCAAGGTTTTTTGAGGGTATTAGCTCTTCTCAACCAAAGTAGAATGATGCGCGACAAAGTATTCTTTGAACTTTCAACAATTCTGGCGAGAACTCTAGTGATCGTGAGGTGTCTGGCCCGAGGGGCCAAGATGCTCAATCGGCATATCAACAAAAAAACAACCATCATTAATTGTAAATCATCACAAGGTCTTAGACGCAGAAATGGAACAAGAGATTATCGATTTTTTTAACAAATATATCGACGAACTGGATGTTGACAGTGGTGGTGGTGGATGGCCTAAGATCCCTGAGTACGAGCTCCTTCCGCGCGACTTTCTAGACTTCGCAGAGCAAGATTTAAAAACGCCAAGCTCCGTCCATAGTCTAATTAACGCAACTTCCAATCTCAAACGCGCAGTGGATTGCCAACTTGATTATCTGCTTTGGACGCTTAATCTCGACACCTATTACCGCAGCAAAAGACTGGGAGTTGACCGTAAGCTTGGGCTATTAAAACGCGCAGGCATATTTCGCTCTCGGTCACTTACAAAGCTTAACGAATTGAGAAATAGACTTGAACATCATTATGAAGTTCCAAAGATTGAAGATGTTGAAGTTTACTTTGACTTGGTAGCTGCGTTTGTTAGCGTAGTCGAATCCGTCATTCCCCTAGCTGGTTTTCAGTCTAGGTTAACCAATGCATTGGTTTGCGGTGGTGGCGTCGATTCAAGTTTTAGTCATGACGCGCCAAAATTTGAGCTCACTTTAGAACATAGTCCTTCTGGTTATAAAAAAACTTTTGAAGCCAGCATGAGCAAATCAAAAAACCCCAAGACTGACCTTGAGAGCTTTGCATATCTATTGCGAGTCCATATGCTCCTAAGGAAGCTAGAAGAATCCGCAATAACCGAAAAACATTTCCTAAAGGCACTAGCTGATGAAGTTCAAGTGTAGCGCTTTTCAAAAACTCAATCGAGAACTGTTGAGCCTCGAATGAAACGGTTGCAAGTGACCATTTTCGAACCAAAGCTACCTTTCGCGAGAGGCAACTTACGGCCACAAGCGGCCACTCATGATTGACGCAAAACCCTCTTTGGAAGGCGAAGCAGGAGATTCAAATATATTCGTTTAGCAATGCTGAAAAGCGTAATTCAGGATAATATACAAACCTTTAGCTCTAGACTTTCACCGCAAACCCTATCTACTCAATAATAATCAGAGATCTCAAATGATCAACAAAGAATACCTTGCGTATCTTGACGCAACAGATAAAAAGCTTCTTAAAAAGAAAATAAAAAAATATAAATTATCAAAATTTTCAGCGCTAACCAGAGAACAGCTTTCAAACCGAATAATGGACGTGTTGTGTACAGAACGCCTTGATGGCCAGCGCTCATTCATGATGCAGGCTAACACTCTAGACTTTCCAGCGGGAACAGTATTTTACAGAGTTCGCTGGCTTGATCCGAGCGAAGACCCGCTCAATCCTAAATCGATGTTAGAGCTAGGTGCAGTGTGGATGCCTCCATCGGAAAGAGTCCAGCCAGGCCGAGTGAACAGGAAAGGCGAGGCTCTACTATATACAGCAACTACACCTATGACTGCCTTGGCTGAAGCCAGAATTAAAGACGGAGATCTGTTCGCTCTGATTTCATATGAATCAAAATCAAGCTGCAAATTAAATAGTATCGGCATGCCGCAAGATCAAAAAAACGAACTTAATGTCTCTTGCAGAGCTAAGGTCGGAACTTTAGAGGACTTCCTCATTACGGAGTTCTCCAGAGATTCAGGATCTGAAGGAGAACACATATATCTTGCCTCGGACATCATCACCAAAGACTACTTCGACTACCCCGAAACCATAGGTTGGTGCTACAAGTCGGTTGCAGATCCCGCTGGAGTCAACATCTGTTTCAAGGGGGGATTTGCGAAAAATTATCTGGAAGCAAAAACAATAGCCATTGGCAGGCTTCAAAAATCGAAAACTGAGAAAAAATTAAACATCACATCTTTTTGTTTTATAGATAAAAATGATCGTGAGTACAACTACGTTACCGAACACATAGGAACCCCCTACCTGGACTTCAAAAACTTACATAACAGCCACTTCCTTGACGCTCCTCCGGGCGTTTTTTGAGTCCAGCGGCTCAAACGTATAGGCGACAGGCCGCTTTGGGTCGATAGCAGTCACTCTGCGACTGACAGCTTCCGACCCGAAGCGAATGTTGAGCGCAAATGAATTGGGTACTCGCAGAATCCTGAAATAGGATGGACCATTCACACTCAAGATGGCGCACTACCGGTGAGCATATCCATGGCGCGAAAAGAAACCCTTTCATCCACCTCCGATTGGGTCATCCGCAGCACGACACCTGGCAGTGTGGAGCGCATCGAAGCATGGTTCGGCGGCCACGGCTACGACTCGCATCGCCACGATACCTATTCGATAGGCCGTACCCTTGCCGGCGTTCAGAGCTTTCACTACAAGGGCGTGCTGTGTCACGGCGTGCCCGGCAACACACTTGTGCTGCATCCCGACGAAGCGCATGACGGCATGGCTGGCACGGAGGTGGGTTTTCGCTACCGGATGGCCTACATCGACCCGTCGCTGATACAGAACGTTCTCGGGGGAGAACCGCTGCCTTTCATCGCTGGCGGACTATCCTGCGACCCGCGCTTGTACCAGGCCAGTGAGGCTTTCGTGCAGGCGCTGGATCACCCTCTGGAAGCACTGGAGGAACAGGACGCGGTCTATGACTTGGCAATGGCGCTTCGTGTAGTCGGCGGCAAGCCGCGTGGCCGCAAACGCCTGGATTACCGCTCTGCCGAGCGCGCCAGGGCGTTCATCATGGAGCACCTTCACCTGGGCATCACGCTGGAGATGCTCGAACAGGCGAGTGGGCGTGAGCAATGGAGCTTGTCACGAGACTTTCGGGCCCTCTATGGCACCAGCCCATACCGTTTTGTCACGCTAAGGCGGCTGGACTCTTTCCGCAGACTGATTCTGGATGGTTTCACATTGGTCGATGCCGCGCTCGCCTCAGGCTTTCATGATCAGAGCCACATGACCCGGCACTTCACGCGAACTTACGGCGTGCCGCCTCTGCGTTGGCTGGAACGCTTACGTACTGTTCGCTGAGTTGCAGGATCGTACAAGAACGGCGCATTTACCGTTCGATAGGCTGGTCACTCCAATTTGGAGAGAATCAGTTATGTCCCGCATGCATCAGCAATTGGCAGCACAGCCTGTGAACCTGGCTCAAAAAGCTTCTCTGATCGAGCAGCAATGGAGTCCGAGGGTCGTCGCGCAAATGAACGACTACCAGTTCAAGGTGGTACGTATCGAAGGTGAATTCATCTGGCATTCACACCCGGAAACCGATGAGGCTTTTCTAGTGCTCGAAGGCCTCTTGCGCATCGATCTTCCCGATGGCTGTGTTCATGTGAAACCGGGCGAGTTGTATGTCGTAGCACGTGGTGTAGAGCACAGAACAGCGGCAGAGACAGAAACAAAAATCATGATGATCGAGCCGCGAGGCGTGTTGAATACCGGTCATGAAGGCGGGGAGCGAACAGCGCTGAATGACGTCTGGATCTGACTCGACATCGACTGGGCGTGGCATTGACAGCGATTCAAAGCGCTGTGGTCAGTACCGGCCTCATCGCCGGCAAGCCGGCTCCCACAGGAATATCACCCACCTTCAGACCTGCGCTGTACCTGTGGGAGCCGCGCTTGCCGGCGATGGGCCGCGAAGCGGCCCCGGGCGCTACAATGCCTGCCTGAACCACCAGCAACGGAACGCATCGATCGAAATCACCATGCACCCAAACAAAGCCTGCCCAATCCTGCTCTCACCCGAATCACCGCCCAAGCTCCTGCTGTTCCGCCACCCACTGGCCGGCGTGCAACTGGTGAAGGGCACCATCGAGCCCGCAGAAGCCCCGCGAGCTGCGGCATTGCGTGAGTTGGCGGAAGAGTCCGGCATCGGCGACGCCCAGGTGCTGGACGACCTGGGCTGCTGGGATGCCGGCCACGCAGGCCAGGTGTGGTCGTATCACCTGTGCCGCGTCGAGCGCGCACTGCCGGCTGCCTGGACGCACCAGACGCTGGATGACCACGGCCACTGCTTCGCGTTCTTCTGGGCTGCGCTCGACGCTTTGCCCTATGCCGATTGCCACCCCGTCTTTCAATGCGCGCTGGCATTCGTCTGCCAAGCCCTTAAGGCGCGGCAGGGCAGGGTGGTTCACGGCTCCTGAACAACCGATTAGAATGCCGCCTCCTTCCTTTTCGGCCACTGTGCCGTGCTCCGCCCAGGCGTTGATTCGCGAAGCGGGCATACACCATGCCGACGTCCACAGGCTCGCCCTCTACGGCGTGCCACGCTTCCATCAACCTGTGAACGAGGATGATTCGATGATCATTCGCCAGGGCATCGCCGCGGACCATCCGCTGCTGCTCGACATCTGGCTGCGCGCGGTGCGCGCCACCCACCACTTCCTGCAACCTGCCGATATCCAGGCGCTGATCGCGCCGCTGCGCGATAGCTACCTGCCCGCTGTCGCGCTGAGCGTAGCGGTCGATACCGATGACACCCCGCTGGGTTTCATCGGCCTGAGCGACGACCACGTGGAAATGCTCTTCGTCGACCCCGACCTGCATGGCCAAGGCACCGGCCGGGCGCTGCTCGATCATGTGCGCGCCTCACGCCAGGCGCTGAGCGTCGACGTCAACGAGCAGAACCCGCAGGCGGTGGGCTTCTACCTGCACTACGGCTTCGTGCAGACCGGCCGCTCCCCGCTGGACGGCGAAGGCCGGCCATTCCCGCTGCTGCACATGAGCCTGCTCAGGCCCAGCTAAGTTTCGCCCGGTAGCGTGCCTCCTTGAATCCACCTCAGGAACCAAGGAGGCACCCGCGATGCACGCGCAAAGCACTGGCTGGCTCAACAAAGTCCCGGAAGTGACGCTGTCCTTCTGGATCATCAAGGTCATGTCCACCACCGTGGGCGAGACCTTCGCCGATTTTCTCGCCGTCGACATCGGCTGGGGCCTGGGCATCACCAGTGTGGTGATGGCCCTGCTGCTGGCCGCCGCGCTCACCTTGCAGATGCGCAAGCGCGAGTGCGAGCCCTGGATCTACTGGCTGTGCGTGGTGCTGGTGAGCATCCTCGGCACGCAGATCACCGACATCCTCACCGATGAACTGAACATCAGCCTGTACGCCAGCACGGCGGTCTTCTCGCTGTTGCTGATCGGCAACTTCGCCGCCTGGTACGCGCTGGAACGCACCCTCTCTATCCGCCGCATCGTCACTGCCCGACGCGAGTTGTTCTACTGGACCACGGTGCTGTGCACCTTCGCCCTGGGCACCGCCGCAGGCGACCTGGCGACCGAAGCGCTGGGCCTTGGCTTCGACCTCGGCACCCTGATCTTCAGCGCCTTGATCGCCGCGTGCCTGCTGGCCTGGCGCCTGGGCGTGAACACGGTGCTGGTGTTCTGGGTCGCCTACATCCTCACGCGCCCGCTCGGCGCCTCGCTGGGCGACCTGCTGACCCAGTCCCGCGACTACGGCGGCCTGGGCATGGGCGCCAGCTGGACCAGCGCGATCTTCCTCTGCGTCATTTTCATCCTGGTCGCCGTCGCCCAGTTCGGCGCCGTCCAGGCCAAACGCGTCGCACCTTGAACCTGCTCCCCGATCACGAGGTAATCCCCATGGCTATTCGTCACAAACTGCTCACCAGCCTGTCCATCGCCTGCCTGGCCGCCGTGCTCGGCGCAAGCCAAGGCTGCTCCAAGGCCGATGCCCCGCCAGCAGGCGCCGCCGGGGTGCATGCGCCCAGCAAGCTCGGTGACCTGAGCGCGTTTCGCAGCATCGCCGACGATGTCGCCGCCAAGGTCCAGGCCCAGGACCTGCCCGGCGCCAAGGTGCGCATCAAGGACCTGGAAAAGACCTGGGACGATGCCGAGGCCGGCATCAAGCCGCGCGCCGCCAGCGACTGGCACGTGCTGGACAAGGCCATCGACCGCGCGCTCGACGCCCTGCGCGCGAGCCAACCGCAGCAGGCGGCCTGCAAGGCGGCGATGGATGACCTGCTCAAGGCCTTCGACAGCTTGCAAGGCCCGCGACAAGGCTGACCTGGGGAGGCTATCGTTGCCTCACCGGTTCGCGCCCCTGGAGGCCGCATGCGCATATTGTTGGTCGAAGACGACGGGATGATCGCCCAGGCCCTGCAGGCGGCCCTGCAGGCCGCAGGCTATGCCGTCGACTGGGTCGCTGATGGGCTGACGGCCGAAGCGGCGCTGCGCACCCAGGCCTACGACCAGGTGCTGCTCGACCTCGGCCTGCCCGGCCAGGACGGCCTGCAACTGCTCGAGCGCCTGCGCGGCGCCGACAACCCGGTGCCGCTGCTGATCATCACCGCGCGCCCGGGGCTGGAGGACCGCCTGCGCGGGCTGGACGGCGGCGCCGACGACTTTCTGCAAAAGCCCTTCGAGATGGCCGAGCTGCTGGCGCGGATGCGCGCCGTCATGCGCCGCAAGGGCGGCCGTGCAGCGCCGGAGCTGGGCAATGGCCGGGTCAGCCTCGACCCTGCGCTCAAGCGCGCGTGGGTGCAGGGCCAGCCGCCGGTGCAACTGTCTGCGCGCGAATTCGCCTTGCTCCAGGCTTTGTTGGTCAGGCCCGGGGCGATCCTTTCGCGCGGCGAGCTGGAAGACCGGCTGTACGGCTGGGGCAACGAGGTCGAGAGCAACGCCGTGGAATTTCTCATCCATGGGCTTCGGCGCAAGCTGGGCAAGGATGTCATTGGCAATGTCAGGGGGCTGGGATGGATGGTCTCGAAAGGCGACTGAAGCATTCGCTGCAACTGCGCCTGTCGCTGGCGCTGGGCGTGGCGATTCTGCTGGTGGCCACGCTCACGGGCGTGTTCAGCTACCTCTCGGCCTTTGATGAAGCCCTGGAGTTCCAGGACAACAGCCTGCGCCAGGTCGCCGCCTTGCACACCCGCCAGGGCCTGGGCTTCCATTACCCCGCCGCCACGCCAGGCGCTGGCGAAGACGATGAGGAAACCCGCATCGTGATCCAGTACCTGGCCGATGGCGCCAACGCCGTGCACGGCGATGACAGCCGCCTGCCGCTGCCCATTCCCGCGTCCGTGGCCGATGGCCTGTCGACGGTGGACGTGGGCCATGAACCGTTTCGCGTCTGGGTCGGCAAGGACGCCTCGGGCGCGCGTTTCGTGGTGGCCCAGGAAATCGGCAGCCGTAACCGTGATGCGCGGGGCAGCGCCTGGCGCGCCTTGCTGCCGTTCGCCATTTTGTTTCCGATCCTGCTGCTGGTGGTCGCCGACCTGATCCGCAAGCTGTTCAAGCCCGTGGCCACCCTGGCCGCCGCGCTCGACCGGCGCGAAGACCACGACCTGCGGCCGATCGATGACCAGGCCATGGCCTGCGAAATTCGCCCGTTCGTGCAGGCCATCAACCGCCTGCTCGGGCGCGTGTCGCGCAGCGTGGAGGGGCAAAAACGCTTCGTCGCCGATGCCGCCCATGAACTGCGCACGCCGCTGACGGCGCTGTCGCTGCAGGCCGAAGCGCTGGAGGCCGAGCCGATGCCCGCCGCCGCCCAGGCGCAAGTGCAGCAGTTGCGCCGTGGTATCGGCCGCAGCCGCAAGCTGGTCGAGCAGTTGCTGGCCCTGGCCGGTGCGCAACTGGCCGAGCCGCTGGCGGGCAATGTGTCGGTGCACGCGGCTTGCCGCCGGGTGCTCGAAGACCTGATGCCGCTGGCCACGCGCAAGCAGCTCGACATCGGCGTCGAAGGCGAGGATGCCAGCCTGCCGCTGCGCGAACTGGAGCTGCGCGCGGTGATCAAGAACCTGGTCGAGAATGCCATCAACCATGCCCCGCCAGGCGGGCAGGTGGATGTGCGCATCCTGAGCACGCCGCAAGCGGTGGAAGTCGTGGTCAGCGACGACGGCCCAGGCGTTGCGCCAGAAGAATGGGGCCGCGTGTTCGACCCGTTCTATCGCGGCCAGGGCCACCAGGTGCCGGGCTCGGGGCTGGGGCTGTCCATCGTGCAGACCCTGGTGCAACGCTCCGGCGGGCAGATCGAGGTGGGCTTCAGCGATGCCGCCAGGCGCTGCGGCTGGTCGGTGCGCCTGCGCTGGCCCCGGTGAATTTGCCTCCATTTACTGGCGCTCTGGAGCAGCGCTGCTAAAGTCACGGGCCTCACAACTTTCACGAACCGGACAAGGAACGTCTGCTCATGTCTGCTCCATACCCCTGCGCGCTCGTTACGCCAAGGCCCTCTGCGGCTGCCCCTGAATATCTTCAGCACGCTTTATTAACAAATATTTCATCCACGGCCCTTTAAAAGGGTGGCCATGCGTGCTCGTGCGCGGAGGGTGGGCCATGCCTGATTCCATGTTCGCCTATCGGTTGCTGTTTCTCATGCTGTTCATGGCATCGATCGTGACCTGGGTGTTTCTCTGGCTGGTGGGCTACATCCGCCACCATCCCTTCACGCGCACGCATCCTGGCAACCCCGGCTCCGTTTCGTTGGCGGGGGTGCTGCTGGTGCTGCTGTGCGCGGCATTCGATTTCTTTCGGCTGGTCGAGCGCAATACCTTGCTGCTCGCCCTGGTCACCATCGGCCTGGTGATCCCGTGGGGTGCGGTGCTGATCATCAAATGCCATGCCTACGTGCGCCATCGCAAGTTTCCAACACATAACTAGAACGTGTTTTGCCAACCTGATTGTGGAGCGGTAGGTCAATGAACAAGGACGCGGTAACTTCCCAGGCGCTCAGCCGGGAAAGCAAGGGCATCAACCCCCTGGGGGTCATTTTGCTGGTGGCGCTGTGGATGACCGTGGCGGTCAACGCGGTGTTCTGGTCGAAGGTCTGGCGGGCCATCGATGGTTTCGACAACGGCAACCCGCTGTTTCTGATCAGCCTGCCGCTGTTCGTGCTGGCCTGGCACTTCATCATCCTCTGGGCGCTGTGCTGGGGGCGCCTGCTGCGCCCGGTGCTGGCGCTGCTGCTGGTGGTGGCCTCGGTCGCCAGCTACTTCATTTCCCGTTACGGCATCGTCATCGACGCCTCGATGCTGGCCAACCTGCTGCAGACCGACCCGGCCGAGGCCCGTGACCTGCTCAGCACTGGCATGCTGGTGTGGCTGCTGGCCACGGCGCTGCTGCCCATCGTGGTGCTGTACCGCCTGCCGCTGCAGCGCCCGCGCTGGCGCCGCCAGGCCATGTGGCGCGTGGGCAGCCTGGTGGCGGTGCTGGCCATGGTCGGGGTGATCCTGGCGACCCAGTACCAGTCCTACGCCTCGCTGCTGCGCAACAACCGCGAAGTGCGCCTGATCCTCACCCCCTCGAACGTGCTGGGCGCCATGCACAGCTACGCCAAGCAGAGCCTGGCCAAGCCCAAGGCCTTCATCCAGGTCGGCCTGGACGCCCACCAGCGGGTCGACGCCAGCGCCGATGGGCGGCGCAAGCTGCTGGTGCTGGTGGTGGGCGAGACGGCCAGGGCGATGAACTTCTCGCTCAACGGCTACCCACGCCAGACCAACCCCGAACTGGCCCGGCGCGACGTGCTGAGCTTCGCCGATGTCAGCTCCTGCGGCACCGCCACGGCGGTGTCGGTGCCCTGCATGTTCCAGGACCTGGGCCGCAAGGAGTGGAAAGACCAGTACGGCAGCCACCGCGAAGGCCTGCTCGATGTGCTGCAGCGTGCCGGTGTCGGCGTGCTGTGGCGCGACAACAACTCCGGCTGCAAGGGCGCCTGCGACCGCGTGCCCAGCCAGGACATGTCCCACGCCGGCATCGGCGCGTTGTGCATCACCGGCGAATGCTTCGACGAGGTACTGCTCGCCGGCCTGCAGGACTACCTCGATAACGGCACGGGCAACACCGTGGTGGTGCTGCACATGAAAGGCAGCCACGGCCCGGCCTACTACAAGCGCTATCCGGCCGCCTTCGAGCGCTTCACCCCGGTGTGCCGGGACAACCAGCTCGACCAGTGCGAGGACCAGGCGATCCGCAACGCCTACGACAACACCGTGCTCTACACCGACCATGTGCTGGCCCAGGTGATCGACCTGCTCAAGCGCAACGACCGCCACTACGACAGCGCCATGCTCTACGTCTCCGACCACGGCGAATCGCTGGGCGAGAAGGGCGTGTACCTGCACGGCCTGCCTTACGCCATGGCACCGGCGGAACAGACCCATGTGCCGATGGTGCTGTGGCTGTCCCGGCAGCTGGCCGCCAGCCGCGGCATTTCCCAGCCGTGCATGGCCCAGCGCACCGGTGCGAGCTTGTCCCACGACAACCTGTTCCATTCGGTGCTTGGCCTGATGGATGTGCAAACCACGGTGTACCGCGACCAGCTGGACCTGTTCCGGCCCTGCCAGGCAGGCCAGCTGGTGGGTGAGGCGGCGGCTATCGGGCCAGTGGCAGAGCAGTAAGGCGCGGGGCATGCTGCGCGGCCAGCCAGCGCGGCGGCACCTGCCCGCGGCCGATGCCGTAGTAGGTCAGGCCGGCGGCGGCCATGTGCTCGGGCTCGAACAGGTTGCGCCCGTCGAACACCACGCGGTCGGCCAATAGCTGCGGCATCTGCTCCAGGTTCAGCACCCGGTAGTCCTGCCACTCGGTGGCGATCACCAGGGCGTCGGCGCCGTGCAGCGCCTCGTCCTTGCCGGCCATCAGTTGCAGGTCTGGGCGCGGGCCGTAATGCCGGTGGATCTCGTCCATGGCCTGCGGGTCGTGGGCCTGCACCCGGGCGCCGGCGGCCCACAGCGCTTCGAGCAGCACGCGGCTGGGGGCCTCGCGGATGTCATCGGTGTTGGGCTTGAACGACAAGCCCCACAGGGCGAACACCTTGCCCCGCAGGCCGCCCGGGTAATGCCGCTGGATCTTGTCGAACAAGCGCTGCTTCTGGCGCTGGTTGACCGTTTCCACCGCCTGCAGCAACTGCGGCTCGAAGCCCTCGGCCTCGGCGCTGCGGCGCAGGGCCTGCAGGTCCTTGGGGAAGCACGAGCCGCCAAAGCCACAGCCGGCGTAGATGAAGTCGTAGCCGATGCGCGGGTCCGAGCCGATGCCGCGGCGCACCATCTCGATGTCGGCGCCCAGGTGTTCGGCCAGGTTGGCCATCTCGTTGATGAAGGAAATCTTCGTCGCCAGCATGCAGTTGGCTGCGTACTTGGTCAGCTCGGCGCTGCGCGCATCCATCACCATGAGCTTTTCCCGGTTGCGGCTGAACGGCAGGTACAGCTCGCGCAACAGCTCCACTTCAGCCGGTGCGGCGCCGCCGATGATGATGCGTTCGGGGCGCATGCAGTCATCCAGGGCCGTGCCCTCCTTGAGAAACTCAGGGTTGCTGATGACCTGGAAGCGTTCGCCGTCGGCCACGGCCTGGGCGATGCGCGCCTTGATCCGGTCCACCGTGCCGACCGGCGAGGTGGACTTGTTGACGATCACCTTGGGCTCGCTGGCGTGCGCCAGGATGTTGTCGACCACGGCGAACACCTGGCTCAGGTCGGCGCTGCCATCGGCTTGCGGTGGGGTGCCCACGGCGATGAACAGCAGGCGGGCGTGGTTGCTGGCAAGGCCCGGGTCGGTGGTGAAGCGCAGGCGCCCGCAGGCCAGGTTCTTTTCCAGCAGCGGCGCCAGGCCCGGCTCGAAGATCGGGCAATGGCCCTGGACCAGGGCCGCGACCCGCTCGGCATCGACATCCATGCACAGCACCGAGTGTCCCACCTGGGCCAGGCACACTGCCTGGGTGAGGCCGACATAGCCGGTACCGAATACCGTAACCTTCATTTGACAGCTCCGTGATCGTTTCTAGGCGAATGCGGCTAGCTGAAAAAAAATGTCACGTTTGTGTTTAGTAATTGTGACCGGGCCGCTCAGCCGAGCCTGCGTACCCGCCGCCACACAGTGCTGCGGCTGACACCCAGGCGGCGTGCGGCTTCTTCCATGTCGCCAGCGCAATGCTCCAGCACCTGGCGGGCATGGGCCGTTTCGGCGGCCTTGCCCAGGCTGCGCAGGTTGTCGGCCGGGGCTGCGAGCGGGGCGGGCGGGGTGCCGGCCGGGTACAACTCGGGGAACAACGCCGCCAGCTCGACCCCCTCGGCGAGCGTGCCCAGGCACAGGGCGGCGCGTTCGGCGATGTTGTCCAGTTCACGGATATTGCCCGGCCAGGCATGGCGCAGCAGCAGTGCCGGCAGGGCCTGCAGGTGCTCGGCGCTGACCGGTGGCAGGCCACTGGCGCGGCTGTGGCGCGCGAGCAGGGCATTGAACAGCGGCACGATGTCCGCCAGCCGCTCGCGCAGGGGCGGCACGGCCAGGCGCAGGATGTTCAGGCGGTAGTACAGGTCCTGGCGAAAGCGCTGGTCGGCGATGCGTGCGGGCAGGTCGCAGTGGGTGGCGGCAATCACCCGGATGTCCACCGGGGTTGGCTCGCAGGCGCCCAGGCGCAGCACCTCGCGCTCCTGCAGCACGCGCAGCAGGCGGGTTTGCAGCGCCACCGGCATGTCGCCGATCTCGTCCAGAAACAGCGTGCCGCCGTGCGCCAGCTCGATCAGCCCAGGCTTGCCGCCCTTGCGCGAGCCGGTGAAGGCGCCGTCCTCGTAGCCGAACAGTTCGCTTTCCAGCAGCGATTCGGGCAGCGCCGCGCAGTTGATTGCCACGAACGGCGCGTGCTGACGCGCGCTCTGGTTGTGCAGGCTTTGCGCGAGCAGCCCCTTGCCGGTGCCGCTTTCGCCGGTGATCAGCACCGTGGCGTCGGTTTGCGCGTAGCGCTGGGCCAGGTGCAGGGTGGCGCGAAAGGCCGGGGCGTCGCCCAGCATCTGGGCAAAATGGTGGCGGGCCTTGAACGGGCGCGCATCGGCCTCGCGAGGCCGCCGTGGCGGGCGCCGCGAGGGTGTTTCAAGCGGCTTGGCGGCCAGGGTCACCAGGCTGTCGAAGGTGTGGCGCAGGCTTTGCGCATCCAGCGCCAGCACCCCCTGGGCACCGGCATCGTCGGCCAGCTGGCACACGGTGGGCGAGCCGATGATGACCTCGAACCCATCGGCGACCAGGCGCTCGACCTGCTCGCGCGCCTGCTCAAGGCAGGTGTAGGTGTGCTCGCGAATCTGCAGGGTGAACAGCGCCTGCATCGCGGCCAGCTCCGGGTAGGGCTGGGCGAAGCTGAGGATGCCGACCTTGCTGGCCCGGTCGCGGGCCTGCACCAGGGCGCGAATCAAATCGAACTCGCCCAGGTGCAGGGTGCGCACCGTGGTGCACAGGTGCTGGCGCAGGTAATCGGCAGCGGCGCCGGAACACAGGATCACATCGGCCTGCTGGCGGCTCTCGAGCCGGCGCGCCAGCGGCAGCAGGTCGGCCAGGGTGGTTTCGATCACCTCGATCCGCGCCTGCTGGCGGTAATCGGCGCTTACCTGCTCGATCAGTTGCGCCATGCGGCTGGGCGCGGCGGGGCGGTGCAGGTGGGTGACCAGCGCGACCACGCGGGGCAGGTAAGCGGCAACGGACATACAGGCTCCTTGGACAAGGCGAAGGCGTTACAGCGGGTTTACCAGATGCCCGCCATCCACCGCGACGATGCTGCCGGTCATGAATGCACCGGCATCACTGGCCAGCAACAGCAGCGGGCCGTCCAGTTCGTGCAACTGCCCCAGGCGGCGCAGCGGCACCTGGCCCTTGATGTAGGCCTGGCCGGCTTCGCTGTCGAAGTAGTCCTGGTTCATCTCGGTCTTGAAGTAGCCCGGGGCGATGGCGTTGACGCGGATCTGGTAGCGCGCCAGCTCCAGGGCCATGGCCTTGGTCAGCTGCACCACGGCGGCCTTGGCCGTGCAGTAGTGGCTCAGGCCACTGCCCACGCGCAGGCCGAGGATCGAGGCGATATTGACGATGCTGCCTGGCTTGGCGGCCTTCACCAGGCGCTGGCTGGCGCACTGGGCCACGTGGAACACGCCGTCGAGGTTGGTCGAGAGCATGCGCTGCCAGGCCTGCTCGCTCAGCTCGAGAAAACGCCCCGGGTCGCCGATGCCGGCATTGTTGATGACCACGTCGACCACGCCAAAGCGCGCCTCGGCCTGGTCGAAGGCCTGTTCGACACTGTCGCGGCGAGTCACGTCCAGGGCCACGGCCAGGGCTTCACCGCCGCTGGCCTGCAGCGCTTCGGCCAGCGCCTGCAGGCGCTCGGCGCGGCGCGCCGCCAGCACCACGCGGGCGCCGGCGGCCTGGGCCAGGCGGGCGAAATGCGCGCCCAGGCCGCTGGAGGCACCGGTAACCAACACGGTCTTGCCGGCCAGAGAAAATATGTTTGCAAACATGCTATCGGTCCTTGGTTTCAGAGCACTTCGAACAGGCCGGCGGCACCCATGCCACCGCCCACGCACATGGTCACCACCACGTAGCGCACGCCGCGCCGTTTGCCTTCGAGCAGGGCATGCCCGACCATGCGCGCGCCGCTCATGCCGTAGGGGTGGCCGATGGCGATGGCGCCGCCGTTGACGTTCAGGCGCATCGGGTCGATGCCCAATGTGTCGCGACAGTACAGCACCTGGCAGGCGAAGGCTTCGTTGAGCTCCCACAGGCCGATGTCGCTCACCTTCAGGCCATGCTGGCGGAGCAGGCGCGGCACCGCGTAGACCGGGCCGATGCCCATCTCTTCCGGGGCCAGGCCGGCCACCGCGATGCCCCGGTACAGGCCGATGGGCTGCAGGTTGCGCTGCTCGGCCAGGCGCGCGTCCATCAGCACGCAGGCGCTGGCGCCGTCGGACAGCTGGCTGGCGTTGCCGGCGGTGATGCAGCCGCCGTCGAGCACCGGCTTCAGGCCGCTGAGGTCGTCCAGGCGGGTTTGCGGGCGGTTGCCTTCGTCCTGCGCCAGGGTCACCTCGCGGTAGCTGACCTCGCCGGTGTGTTTGTCCTTGATCAGCTGCTGGGTGGTCAGCGGCACGATCTCGGCGTCGAACAGCCCGTCGCGCTGGGCCGCGGCGGTGCGCAGCTGCGACTGCAGGGCGTAGGCGTCCTGGGCCTCGCGGCTGATGCCGTAGCGCCTGGCCACGTGCTCGGCGGTCTGCAGCATCGGCATGTAGGCGTGGGGCACGCGCTGGATCACCTGGCTGTCCTGCTCGGCCAGCGCCCATTCCAGGTTGCGCGCCTGCACCGCGCTGATGTTTTCCTGGCCGGCGCCGATGGTCGCCTGCATGCCATCGACGATGATCTGCTTGGCGGCGGTGGCGATCGCCATCAGCCCGGAGGCGCACTGGCGGTCCAGCGTCTGGCCGCTGACCGACACCGGCAGGCCGGCGGCCAGCGCACTCATGCGGCCCAGGTTCCAGCCGGCGGTGCCGGAGGGCATCGCGGTGCCCATCACCAGGTCTTCGATTTCATCGGGCGCGATGCCGGCGCGCGCGACCGCGGCCTGGATGGCGTGCGCCGCCAGGCTGGGCGAGCGGGTGTTGTTCAGCGCACCGCGAAAGGCCTTGCCGATCGGCGTGCGGGCGGTGGAGAGGATGACGGCTTCTTTCATGTTCGGGGTTCCTTGTGGGCCAGGGGTGAGCCGGTCAGAGGCTTGCGCTGCGCAGCTTGCTGCTGGAGGCCAGGCGGCGCAGCAGCGGGGCAGGTTGCAGCCACATGTCGCCATAGGCGCCGAGCTGTTGGCGTTGCTGCTCGATGCCGGCCAGCACGCGGTCCATGCCCAGCTCGCGGGCGTAGTGCAGAGGGCCGCCGCGCCAGGCCGGGAAGCCGTAGCCGTTGGTCCACACCAGGTCGATGTCGCCACTGCGCAGGGCGATGCCTTCATCGAGCAGCTGCAGGCCTTCGTTGATCAGCATGAACAGGCAGCGGTCGTGGATTTCTGCGTCGCTGATGCTGCGCCGGGTGATGCCCAGGCTGGCCGCCAGTTGCGCCGCGATCTGCTCCACCTCGGGGTCTTCGATGCGCTCGCGGCCTTCGTAGCGGTAGAACCCGCGCCCGCTCTTCTGGCCGTGGCGGCCCAGGCGGTAGAGCTCGTCGGCCAGGCGGAAGTAGCTCGGGTCGTGGGCGATCTCGCTGCGCCGCGCCTGGCGTACCAGGTAGCCGACGTCGATGCCGGCCAGGTCGTACATGGCGAACACGCCCATGGCCAGGCCAAGGCCGGTGAGCACCTTGTCGACCTGCGCCGGGGAGGCGCCTTCGAGCACCAGGCGGTGGGCTTCGCGGGCATAGGGTTCGAGCATGCGGTTGCCGATGAAGCCAAAGCACACACCGGACACCACCGGCAGCTTGCCGATGCGCTTGGCGATCTTCAGCGTGGTGGCCAGCACGTCCGGCGCGGTCAGGCGGCCGCGCACCACTTCGAGCAGGCGCATGACGTTGGCCGGGCTGAAGAAGTGCAGGCCGACCACATCCTGCGGGCGTTGGGTGCAGGCGGCGATGCGGTCGACGTCCAGGGTCGAGGTGTTGCTGGCCAGGATCGCCCCCGGCTTGCATACGCGGTCGAGGGTGCGGAACACCTGCTGCTTGATCGACAGGTCTTCGAACACCGCCTCGATCACCAGGTCGGCGCCTGCCAGGTCGGCGTAGTCCAGGGTGCCCTGCAGCAGGCCCATGCGTTGTTCGAGCTGCTCGGCGCTGAGCTTGCCGCGCTTGATGCTGCTCTCGTAGTTCTTGCGGATTTGCGCAAGGCCGCGGTCCAGGGCTTCGGGCTTGAGCTCCAGCAGGCGCACCGGGATACCGGCATTGATGAAGTTCATGGCGATGCCGGCGCCCATGGTGCCGGCGCCGATCACCGCCACCTGGGCAATGTTGCGCAGCGCCGTGCTGGCGTCGATGCCCGGCACCCGCAGCGCTTCGCGTTCGGCGAAGAACTGGTGGCGCAGGGCGGTGGCCTGAGGGTCTTGCAGGGCTTCGAGAAACAGCGCCTGCTCGCGGGCCAGGCCCTCGGCCAGTGGCAGCTCGCAGGCAGCGCGCACCGCGGCGAGTACGCGCAGCGGGGCGTGCTGGCCGGGTTTGCGCGCGGCCAGTTGCGCCTCGCGGCTGGTGAACAGGTCGCCTGCCAGGGCGTCGCTCAAAGGCGGGCTGGCCGGGCTAGGCGCAGCAGGGGCGGCCAACTGCTCGCGGGCGAAGGCACAGGCGGCTTCGAGCACGCCCTGGCCGGGTTCGGCGAGGCGGTCGACCAGGCCCAGGGCAAGGCCCTGGCGGGCGTCGATCGGGTCACCGCCAAGCATCATGTCCAG
The DNA here is from genome assembly GCF_002438125.1 of Pseudomonas sp. UBA6315. Taxonomy (NCBI): domain Bacteria; kingdom Pseudomonadati; phylum Pseudomonadota; class Gammaproteobacteria; order Pseudomonadales; family Pseudomonadaceae; genus Pseudomonas; species Pseudomonas sp. UBA6315. Next base: position 35,904 of record NZ_DJTF01000189.1, on the reverse strand, counting down.
GGCCGGGGCCACGCCGATCAGGCGCGGCAGGCGCTGGGTGCCACCGGCGCCGGGCAGCAGGCCCAGGCGCACTTCGGGCAGGCCCAGGCGGGCGGTGGCGCTGGCCACCCGGTGGCTGCAGGCCAGGGCCAGCTCCAGGCCGCCGCCCAGGGCCACGCCGTCGATGGCGGCAATCAGGGGTTTGCCGATGCGGGTCAGGGCATCGAGCAGGTGCGCCAGTGCCGGCTCCTCCCAAGTCTTGGGGCTGCCGAATTCGCTGATGTCGGCGCCGGCGCTGAACGGCAGTTGCAGGCCGTGCAGGATGATGGCCTGTACCTCAGGGTCGGCGGCGGCCTGGCTGCAGGCCTGCATCAGCGCCTGGCGCAGGGCGTGGCCAAGGGCGTTGACCGGCGCATGGCGCAGGCCGATCAAGGCCAGTTGGTGGTCGCGGCGATAGTCGATCAGCTGCATGGGAGGGAACCTTGTTGTTATTGGCCGGGGGAGGCGTTGCAAACCTCGCCTTGGCTAAGACGAATGAAAAAACCAGGTGGCGGCCCGTAGCGCGGGCCGCCACCCGAAAAGTCCGCTGCCCGGAGGGAACAGGCAGCGGAAACCAGCTCGGTCGTATCAGCGGGCGAAGGCCGCCTCGCTGATGTCCATCAGGTTGTCGCTGCCACTGCGGATCAGCGTTTCATGCAGGCTGGCGCGCGGCAGCAGGCGCTGCAGGTAGAAGCGCGCGGTTTCGCGCTTGCCCTGGTAGAACGCCACCTCGTCGCTGCCGGCGGCCAGGGCGCGCTCGGCGGTGCAGGCGGCGCGCAGCCACAGGTAGCCGACCAGGGTGTAGCCGCTGAGCATCAGGTAGTCGAAGGCGCTGGCGCCGATCAAGTTGGCGTCGCTGGCGCTGGCCTCGCGCAGCCAGGCGCTGAGTTCGCGCCAGGCGATCACCTGCTTGAGCAGCGCCTGGGCCAGGTGGGCCGGGGCCGTGCAGCTCTGGATGAAGTCTTCGATCTCGCCCAGCAGTTCGGCCAGGGCCTCGCCGCCATCGGCCAGCACCTTGCGGGTCAGCAGGTCGAGGCCCTGGATGGTGTTGGTGCCTTCGTAGATCGCGGTGATGCGCACATCGCGAGCGATCTGCTCCATGCCCCACTCGCGGATGTAGCCGTGGCCACCGAACACCTGGATACCCAGTTGCGCGGCCTCGTTGCCGGTTTCGGTGAGAAAGCCCTTGGCAATCGGCGTGAGCAGCGCCAGGCGGCGCGCCGCGGCCTCGCGCACGCCGGCGCTGGCGCCGTGGTGCAGTTGGTCGACGCCCTTGGCGCAGGTGTAGGCGAGCATGCGCCCGCCCTCGGCGTAGGCCTTCTGGGTCAGCAGCATGCGCCGCACATCGGCGTGGCCGATGATCGGGTCGGCCGGCTGGCCCTCGCGCAGGCGCGGCGTGGCGCGCATCTGCACACGTTCGCGGGCATAGGCCAGGGCGCCCTGGTACGACGCCTCGGCGTGGGCCTGGGCCTGTTGCGACACCGCCAGGCGCGACTCGTTGATGTAGGTGAACATGGCGTTCAGGCCGCGGTTGGCCTCGCCCAGCAGGTAGCCGGTGGCGCCGTCGAAGTTGAGCACGCAGGTGGCGTTGCCGTGGATGCCCATCTTGTGCTCGATCGAGCCGCAGCTCACGCCATTGGGGGCGCCGAGCTGGCCCTGGGCATCGACCTGGAGCTTCGGCACGGCGAACAGCGAAATGCCCTTGACCCCGGCCGGTGCGCCTTCGATACGGGCCAGCACCAGGTGGATGATGTTCTCGGTCATGTCGTGTTCACCGGCAGAGATGAACATCTTGCTGCCGCTGACCTGGTAGCTGCCGTCGGCCTGGGGCTTGGCGCTGGTGCGCAGCAGGCCGAGGTCCGAGCCGCAGTGGGCTTCGGTGAGGCACATGGTGCCGCCCCAGCGCCCGGCGATCATTGCCGGCAGCAAACGCGCCTGCAGGGCCGGGTCGGCATGCTCGCTGAGGGTGCTGATGGCGCCGCCGGCGAGGTTGCCGTACATGCCCCAGGCATGGTTGGCGCTGCACACCATCTCGTAGTTGACGAAGCCCAGCGACGGCGGCAGGCCCTGGCCGCCGAAGGCCGGGGCCTTGTCCAGGCCCAGCCAGCCGTTGTCGGCGAAGCGCTTGTAGGCCGCGGCGAAGCCGGGCGGGGTGGTGACCTTGCCGTCCTGCCACTGGCAGCCGTGCTGGTCGCCCACCGCGTTGAGCGGGGCCAGCTCCTGTTCGGCGAACTTGGCACCTTCCTCGACGATGGCGGCGAAGGTCGCTTCGTCCGGGGCTTCACAGCCAGACAGTTGTTGGTAGTGGCGGCTCAGGTCGAGCAGCTCCTGGGCAACGAAGGTGATATCGCGCAATGGGGCGGTGTAGCTGGGCATGCCGAACTCCTGGCTGGGTGGACTCGGCATGTTGTAGCAGGCAGGCCTCGGCGCCGCGTCCACCCAGGGGGTGGAATGGCGGGTGGATTCGGCGCCGGGCCCAGGTGGAGGTCAGCTCAGCAGTTGCAGTTCGCGCGCCGCGCACAGGGCGCTGTCGCGGTCGGCCACGTCGAGCTTGCGGAACAGGTTGTTGATGTGGGTCTTGACCGTGCTCAGGCTGATGAACATGGCCTCGGCGATCTGCCCGTTGTTCTGCCCGCGGGCCATGCGCTGCAATACCTCGAGCTCGCGGCGCGAGAGCGGCACCAGCAGCGCGCTCTCGGCGTTTTCCCGGCTGGCCAGCAGCGGGCGGAACAGCGCATCGAGCTGCTGGCGCGAGGGCGCCGGGGCGGCAAGGCCCAGGCGCTCGCGCACCGCAGGCAGCAGCAGTTGGCGCAGGGCCTCCAGGCTTGCATCGCCCTCGTATTGCAGCAACTGGCCCAAGCCTTGTGCGCAGGCCAGTTGCAGCGCCTGTTCGAGGCTCAGCAGGGCGTCGTCCTGGTCCTGCTGCAGGGCTGCCGCGAGCAGCAGGGCGTCGAGCAGCAGGCGGTGGTTGCCTTGCGCCTGAGCCTGGGCCTGCAACGCCTGCTGGATCTGCCGGGCCTTGTCGCGCTGGCCAAGGTGGCGCTGCACCCAGGCATAGGCCAGCCATTCTTCGGGCAGCAGCTGCTCGCCATACTGGCGCCGGCACCAGTGCCACTGGTCGAGCCAGTCGGGCAGGTAGTCCTGGTCGTTGTCGCGCAGGGCCAGGCGCGCCAGCCAGGCGCCGGCCTGGCGGTAGAGGGTGAACAGGCGGTATTGCCGGGCCAGCCGGCGCACCTCGGTCCAGCGTGCCTTGGCCTGGGCGGTTTCGCCCAGCGCCCAGTGCAGGCACGCCTGGTGGTGGAACACCCAGGGCAGCGCGGCGCTGTGGGGGAAGCCCAGGGCCAGCACCTCGGCCTGGGCCAGGGCGTGGCGCGCCGGGGTCAGGCGGTTGGCCTGCAGCAGTGCCAGGCCCTTGCCCAGGTGGCGGAACAGTTCATAGAAGCGCCCCGAGCTGCCGGTGGCGGGCACCTCGGCCATGCCTTGCAGGCGCTCCCAGGCGGCGTCGTTGGCGCCCTGGGCCAGTTCGATCTGGGCCAGCAGCAGGTGCAGCAGGTTGGTATAGCCGCTCAGGCCAAAGCCCTGCAGCTCGCGCAGGGCGCGGCTGGCTTCGGCGTGGGCCTGCGGCAGCTGGCCGAGCGCGGCCAGGCAGTTGGCGCGGTCGAAATACAGCACCGAGCGCGCCGCGTTGTGCTGGGGGAAGGCCTGCAGTGCCCGCGCCGCCAGGGCCAGGGCGTGGCCCAGGTTGCCGCCCAGGTAGGCCAGGCGGCTGCGCAGGAACATCACCGTCTGCTGCACCCGCTCGGGGTGGCGCGGCACCGCCTGGCGGCGCTGCAGGGCGTAGAGCTGGCGCAGGCACTGGCAGGCCTGGGCCATGTCGTTAGTGACCATCACCGTGGAGGCTTCGGTCACCGCCAGGGTGAAGCTGTCGTTGCCGGTGTGGCCGGCGACCTCGTCGAGCACATCGACCAGGGTGTTGACCTTGCCTTCGCGCAGCAGCTCGAAGCCGTGCCGGTCGACGATGCTCAGCACCGCATCCAGGTCGCGGGCGCGGCCGAACTGGTAGATGGCCTCGGTGTAGCGGCGCTGGCCCAGCAGCCAGTCGGCGGCCTGGCGATGCAGCTGGCGCAGCTGCTGCGGGTCGCGTTGCTCCAGGCGCTGGTAGAGGCCGTTGCGCAGGGCCGGGTGATAGCGGTATTCGGCGTGGCTGCCCTGGGGCACCTCGATGATCAGGTCCAGGCGCTGCAGCTGGCGCAGTGCGGCGGGCACATCGGCCTTGGCGGCCAGCTCGCGGGCAAGGCCGGCATCGAAGACCTGGGCCACGGCGGTGTGTTCGAGGAACGCGCGCAAGGGCATCGGCAAGCGCTGCAGGCACTCTTCTTCGAGAAACTGCCGGGCATGGGCGTAGGCCTGGCGGGTGATCGGGCGCAGGTCGGCGGGCGCCTGGCCGGTGCCGAGCAGGGCCTCGCGGTAGGCCTCGAGCCAGAACAGCACGCCACTGGGCCAGCCTTCGCTGCCGGCGCGCAGCTGGTACAGCGCATCTCTGCCCAGGTGGGCCCCGCGGGCCAGCGCCAGCTGCTGCGTCTCTTCGCTGTCCAGGGCCAGTTCACGGGCGCCCAGCACGCTCAGCCGGCCGTCACGGCGCAGGTGCGCCAGCGGCAGGGAGGGCGGGCCTTCGCTGGCGGCGACCAGGCGCAGCGCCGCTGGCGGGTGGTGCAGCAGCGTGTCCAGGTAGTGCCAGGCGGGGGCGGCGGTGAGCAGGTGCAGGTCGTCGAGCAGCAGCGTCAGGGGGGCTTGGCGGGCTTCCAGGTCGGCCAGGATCAGGCTCCACAGCGTGTCGGCCGGCTGCGTGTCGCGCTGCTTGGCGGGCAGTTGCAAGGCCGCGTGCAGGTGCAGCAGCAGCGCCAGGGGCTGGTTCTCGGCGCGGGTCAGGCGCAGCCATGCCCAGGGTTCGGCCTGGCGGCGGGCGAACTGGCCCAGCAGGGTGCTCTTGCCGTAGCCCAGCGGCGCTTGCAGCAGCACGACGCCGCCCGCGCCCAGCGAGGTGGCCAGTTGGTCGAGCAGGCGCGCACGCAGTACCCCCTTGGGTGGCTCGGCAGGGGGGCGCAACTGGTTTGGTTTGAGCGTGGGACGGTGCATGAAGAGCAGGTTCCATCGGGTCGGCCAGACATCCTAGCCGAGCATGGGAGCGGGGCGTGTGGATTTTTGTTGGTGCTTGGGGGGGCTGGCTTGGGGAGTGTGGGGGCGGATGGGGTGGCTGGCTTGGGAGTTGTGTGGGGGCGGATAGGGTGGCTGGCTTGGGAGTTGTGTGAGGGCGGATAGGGTGGCTGGCTTGGGAGTTGTGTGAGGGCGACTATCGAGCGCCGCCCGCGCGGCGCATCGCGGATAAATCCGCTCCCACATTTGTTGCAACGTGCCACTGTCTGTCAGGCCATGGTTGTCCGCCTTTGGCGCCCGCCGAGAAATTGCGTCGTACAAACAAGGCTGGCAACCATGGCCTATCAGGCATAGGCACGTTGCAACAAATGTGGGAGCGGATTTATCCGCGATGCGCCGCGCGGGCGG
>NZ_DJTF01000189.1:429-30200 GCF_002438125.1 Pseudomonas sp. UBA6315 | reverse complement strand
CGCGGGCGGCGCTCGATCTCACCGACACTGAAAATCGCCCGTCGAGCGCAAGAATGAACAGCAGTTTCAGCGTTGAAACGACGCTGTTCACACTTGCAATAAAACACAATCTCCACACTCGAAAATCAATCCCAACATACTGATCTACAAGGTATTTCAAAAATAAAACACAATCTGGCAACCATCTTGCTTAGTGCTCCATTACGTGTGAACAGTGAGTTGGATCGACCATGCCAAGCAGTCATTTCGCGCAGCAAGCCAGCGCTCGCATCGACGTCGCAGACGCCCATGAGGTGCTGTCTGCCTATCTACAGGCGCGCCTCCACGGCCAGCCAGTGCGCATCACCCACAGCGAGCGCCTGTCCGGTGGCGCCATCCAGGAAAACTGGCTGCTCCAGGCCGAAGTAGCCGGCGTGCCCCAGCGCTGGGTGCTGCGCACCGACGCAGCCACCGCCGTGGCGGCGAGCATGAGCCGCGAGCAGGAGTTCGCCGTGCTCAGCGCCGTGCACCAGGCCGGGGTAAAAGTGCCCGAGCCACTGTGGCTGTGCCAGGTGCCGGAAGTGATCGGGCGTGATTTCTTCATCATGCAGGCCCTGACCGGCAGCGCCGCCGGCCACCGCCTGACCAGCGGCGAAGGCAACCCGGCCCTGTGCCGGGAGCTGGGGGCCAACCTTGCGCGCCTGCACCAGCTGCGGCCACCGCAGGCGGCGCTGGCGTTCCTGCCCGCGCCGGTTGCCGATGCGGTGCAGGCCAGTGTCGATCAGTACCGCAGCTACCTCGATGCCTTGCCGGGCAGCCACCCGATCATCGAATGGGGCCTGCGCTGGTGCGAGCTGAACAAGCCCGCGCCCCTGGCGGCCTGCCTGATCCACCGCGACTACCGCACCGGCAACTACATGGTCGAGGGAGGCCAGTTGAGCGGCGTGCTGGACTGGGAATTCGCCGGCTGGGGCGACCCGCGCGAAGACCTGGGCTGGTTCACCGCCCGCTGCTGGCGCTTCGCCCGGCCACAGCTGGAGGCGGGCGGCATCGGCCACCTCGACGACCTGCTGGCCGGCTACCGCAGTGTCGCGCCACTGGCCCTGGACCGCGACACGCTGCGCTTCTGGCAGGTCATGGCGCACCTGCGCTGGGCGCTGATCGCCCTGCAGCAGGCCGAACGCCACCTCTGCGGCCAGCAACGCTCGCTGGAGCTGGCGCTGACCGGGCGCATGGTCAGCGAACTGGAACAGGAACTGCTGTTGCTCACCCAAGGAGGCCGCCCATGAACCAGCCCGATGCCCACGACCTGCTGCTCACCGCCCGCGATGCCGTGCTCCAGCAGCTGTTGCCCGCCTTGCCGGCGCATCTGCACTACGAAGCGCGGATGGTGGCCAGCGCCTTGCTGATCGCCAGCCGCGAGCTGGCCCAGGGCGCGGCCTGTGCCGACACCGAGCGCCAGGCCCTGGGCGACTTGCTGCAAGGCCAGGCGACCCCGGAGCAAGCCCGCAGCGAGCTCGCCCGGCGCATACGCCAGGGCGCCTACGACGCGCCCGGCGAGGCCCGCGAGCGCCTGCTGGCGGCGCTGCGCCGCATCAACCGCGCGCAGCTGTGCATCAGCAACCCCAAGGTACTGGCCCATGACTGAACAACCCGCCCAACCCGTGCGCCGGCGCCGCTGCTACCTGGTGCGCCACGGCCACGTCGACTACTTCGACGCCAGCGGCCGCCCCCTCGACCCGCGCAGCGTGCCGTTGTCGGCCAAGGGCGTAGCCCAGGCCCAGGCGCTGGGCCAGGTGCTGGCGCAGGCGCCGTTCGACCGCGCGGTGTGCTCGAACTACCCGCGCACCCGGCAGACCCTCGACCAGCTGCTGGGCAGCCGAGAACTGCCGGTGGAAGAACGCGCCGAACTGCGCGAGATCCGCGCCGGCCGCCTGCGGGAAATCCCCCGCGAATGCCTGCACCGCGAAGTGGCCCAGGCTTACCAGCTTGCCGACCGCCCTGAGGCGGCGTTCTTGCGCGGCGAGCCGTGGCTTGCGTTCCAGCAGCGGGTGCTGGGCAGCTTCCAGCAACTGCTGCAGGAGCCGCACTGGAACGCGCTGCTGCTGGTCAGCCACGACGCGGTCAACCGCATCCTCCTGGCCTGGGCCTGCGGCGCCGGCCTCGGCGCCCTGGCCGCCTTCGAGCAGGACCCGGCCTGCCTGAACATCGTCGACATCGACATGGCCGGCCCGCAGGTGCTGCGCGCCTACATCCGCACCCTCAACTACAGCGCCTACGACCCGGGCAAGGCGACCATCGACAAGACCGTCATGGAGCATGTGCACGCCTCCATCGACCCGCGCCGCCTGCACGCCTGAACCCATTTGCCTACAAGGAACACCGCCATGCATTTCGCCCTGTCTGCCGAGCTGACCGCCCTGCAAGCCAAAGTCCGCCAGTTCGTCGCCGATGTCGCCATCCCCCTGGAGCGCGACCCGCGCCAGACACCCCACGGCCCGAGCGCCGAGCTGCGCCAGGTGCTGCTCGACCAGGCCCGTGAACACGGCCTGCTGACCCCGCATGCGTCGCGGGGCATGGGCGGCCTGGGCCTGAGCCACATCGAGAAGGCGATCGTCTTCGAAGAGGCCGGCTACTCCACCCTGGGCCCGGTGGCGCTGAACATCCATGCCCCCGACGAAGGCAACATCCACCTGCTCGAACAGGTGGCCACGCCGGCGCAGAAAGCGCGCTGGCTCAAGCCGCTGGTAGAGGGCCGCATCCGCTCGTGCTTCGCCATGACCGAGCCGAGCCCGGGCGCCGGCTCCGACCCTTCGATGCTGACCACCCAGGCCGTGCGTGACGGCGACGACTACGTCATCAACGGCCAGAAATGGTTCATCACCGGTGCCGAGGGCGCGCAGCTGGCGATCATCATGGCGCGCATGGAGGACGGCAGCGCCACCATGTTCCTCACCGACACCGACCGCCCAGGCTTCATCCTCGAGCGCATGATGGACTCGCTCGACAGCTGCTTCGCCGGCGGCCATGCGGTGCTGCGTTTCGACAACCTGCGCATCCCCGCCAGCGACGTGCTGGGCGAGGTGGGCAAGGGCTTCCGCTACGCCCAGGTGCGCCTGGCCCCGGCGCGCCTGACCCACTGCATGCGCTGGCTGGGCCAGGCCCGCCGCGCCCACGACGAAGCCTGCCGCTACGCCAACCGCCGGGTGTCGTTCGGCAAGGCACTGGGCGAGCACCAGGGGGTGGGCTTCATGCTCGCCGACAACGAGATGGACCTGCACACCACGCGCCTGGCCATCTGGCACTGCGCCTGGGTGCTCGACCAGGGCGAGCGCGGCAACTTCGAGTCGAGCGTGGCCAAGGTGCTCAGCTCCGAGGCCATCTGGCGGGTGATCGACCGCTGCGTGCAGGTGCTGGGCGGGCAGGGCGTGACCGGCGAATCGATCGTCGAGCGGATCTTCCGCGATGCGCGCAGCTTCCGCATCTATGACGGCCCGAACGAGGTGCACCGCATGAGCCTGGCGAAGAAGATCCTGGCCCGCACGCAGGTGGCCGGATGAACCTCCACAGCTATCGCGACCAGGTGGTGATGATCACCGGCGCCGCCAGCGGCTTTGGCGCCTTGCTGGCCGAGCGCCTGGCCGGGCTGGGTGCCCGGCTGGTGCTCGGCGACCGTGACGTCACGGGCCTTGAACGGGTGGCCGGGGCCCTGCGCGAGGCCGGCGCCACGGTGCTGGCGGTGCCTTGCGACGTGACCCGCGAGGTGCAGGTCAAGGCCCTGGTGGACGCGGCCTTGGCCACCTTTGGCCGGCTCGATGTGGGGGTCAACAATGCCGGCATCCTCACGCCGATGAAGCGCTTCGTCGACACCACCGAAGAAGAGCTGGACCGCAGCCACGCGGTCAACACCAAGGGCGTGTTCTTCTGCATGCAGCAGCAGATCCGCCAGATGCTGCTGCAAGGGGGCGGGGTGATCCTCAATGTCGCCTCCATGGCCGGGCTCGGCGGTGCGCCCAAGCTGGCCGCCTATGCCGCGGCCAAGCATGCGGTGGTGGGGCTGACCCGCACCGCGGCGGTCGAGTACGCCCGCCGTGGCATCCGCGTCAATGCGCTGTGCCCGTTCTACAGCGCAACGCCCATGGTCACCGGCAGCGAAGTGGGCGAGCAGCAGGCGTTTCTCGCCCAGGGCTCGCCGATGAAACGCCTGGGCACCCCAGAGGAAATCGTCGCGGCGATGTTGATGCTGTGCGCCCGCGAAAACAGCTACATGACCGGCCAGGCAATTGCCGTGGATGGCGGCATCTCGGCGTTCTGAGCCTTGCCCCAGGCGCCCTCGGCAGTGAAACCGAGGGCGCTGTCATGAACTGAAAAACCGTTGTCGTCCGATGATAAGCGGCGCAAGGCGCAACGGCCTAAATTGCCCTTCAAGACGAATGTTGCAATTCGACAATAACGACAAGAAGGGAGATTGGCATGGCCAAAGCGGTACGTTTCTACGAAACCGGAGGGCCTGAGGTCCTGCGCTACGAAGACGTCGAAGTCGGCGAACCGGGCCCGGGGCAGGTGCGCCTGCGCCACGTGGCGGTCGGCCTGAACTATGCCGACACCTATTTTCGCAACGGCACCTACCCGATCCCGCTGGCCAACGGCATGGGCGTGGAAGCCTCGGGCGTGGTCCAGGCGGTGGGCGAGGGCGTCAGCCACGTCGCGGTCGGCGACCGGGTCACCTACACCGGCTTTCTCAACACCCTCGGCGCCTACAGCACCGAGCGCCTGATCCCGGCCGCGGCGCTGATCAAGCTGCCGGAAACCATCGCCTTCGAAACCGCCGCGGCCATGACCATGCGCGGCCTCACCGCGTCGTACCTGATGCGCCGCTTGTACGATTTCAAGCCGGGTGACAGCATCCTGCTGCATGCCGCCGCCGGCGGTGTCGGCCTGATCGTCTCGCAGTGGGCCAAGCTGCTCGGCCTGACCGTGATCGGCACCGTGTCCACCGACGCCAAGGCCGAAGTGGCCCGCGCCCATGGTTGCGACCACACCATCAACTACAGCCACGAAGACGTGGCCAAGCGCGTGCGCGAGCTGACCGACGGGGTGGGTGTCAATGTGGTGTTCGACAGCGTCGGGCGCACCACCTTCATGGGCTCGCTGGACTCGCTCAAGCGCCGTGGCCTGATGGTCTGCGTGGGCACCGCCTCCGGCACCATCGAGCCGTTCGACCCGCAGATCCTGGCCATGAAAGGCTCGTTGTTCATGACCCGCCCGGCGCTCGCCGACTACATCGCAGACCCTGCGGAAAAGGCCCGGCTTTCCAGCGAGCTGTTCGACCACGTGGCCAGCGGCCGCATCAAGATCGAGATCAACCAGCACTACGCCCTGCAGGACGCGGTCCAGGCGCACCGTGACCTGGAATCGCGCAAGACCACCGGCTCGTCGATCTTCGTCATCTGAGGAGGGCAGCGCCATGCAAGTCGAACAATTGACCTGCGCCATCGGTGCCGAGCTGGTGGGCGTCAGGCTGGCCGATGCCATACACGATGACGGCCTGTTCGCCGAGATCCGCGCCCAGTTGCTCAGGCACCGGGTGCTGTTTCTGCGCGACCAGGACATCAGCCGCGCCGAGCACGTGGCCTTCGCCCGCCGCTTCGGCGAGCTGGAGGACCACCCGGTGGTCGGCAGCGACCCCGAGCACCCGGGCCTGGTGCAGATCTACAAGTCGCCGGACACCCCGATCGACCGCTACGAAAACGCCTGGCACACCGACGCCACCTGGCGCGCGGCGCCGCCCATGGGCTGCGTGCTGCGCTGCGTGGAAGCCCCGGCGGTCGGCGGCGACACCATGTGGACCAACATGGTGCTGGCCTACGCCAACCTGCCGACCGAGATCAAGGCGCGCATCGAAGGGCTGCGTGCCCGCCACAGCATCGAGGCCAGCTTTGGCGCGGCCATGCCGATCGAGAAACGCCTGGCGCTCAAGGCGCGCTTCCCCGATGCCGAGCACCCGGTGGTGCGCACCCACCCGGAAACCGGCGAAAAGGTGCTGTTCGTCAACGCCTTCGCCACCCATTTCAGCAACTACCACACCCCTGAGCGGGTGCGCTTCGGCCAGGACGCCAACCCCGGCGCCGGCGACTTGCTGCGCTACCTGATCAGCCAGGCCTATATCCCCGAGTACCAGGTGCGCTGGCGCTGGAAGCCCAACAGCATCGCCATCTGGGACAACCGCAGCACCCAGCATTACGCCGTCATGGACTACCCCGCCTGCCACCGCAAGATGGAGCGCGCCGGGATCATGGGCGACGCGACTTTCTGACCCTACAAGAACAAGATTGAGGACCCGCACATGCAATTCTTCGACGACTCGCTGCACCCGGAAAACATGGAAAAGGTGGTGATCACCGTGGCCCCCTACGGCCCCGAGTGGATGCCCGACGACTTCCCTGAAGACATCCCCGTGACCATGGACGAGCAGGTGCAGAAGGCCGTCGATTGCTACGAGGCTGGCGCCACCGTGCTTCACCTGCACGTGCGCGAGCTCGATGGCACCGGTTCCAAGCGCCTGTCCAAGTTCAACGAGCTGATCGCCGGTGTGCGTGAAGCGGTGCCGGACATGATCATCCAGGTCGGCGGCTCGATCTCCTTCGCCCCGGAAGGCGAGGGCGAGGCGGCCAAGTGGCTGAGCGACGACACCCGGCACATGCTGGCCGAGCTGACGCCTAAGCCCGACCAGGTGACGGTGGCGATCAACACCACCCAGATGAACATCATGGAGCTGTTGTACCCCGAGTACCTGGAAGGCACCTCGCTGGCCAACCCTGCGATCATCGCCGCCTACAGTGAAATGACCGTGCCCGCCGGCCCCGCCTGGGTCGAGGAGCACCTGCGCCGGCTGCAGGCCAGCGGTATCCAGCCGCACTTCCAGCTGACCGGCATGCACGCCCTGGAAACCCTCGAGCGCCTGGTGCGCAAGGGCGTCTACAAAGGCCCGCTGAACCTGACCTGGATCGGCATCGGTGGCGGCTTCGACGGCCCCAACCCGTTCAACTTCTTCAACTTCGTGCACCGTGCGCCGGATGGCTGCACGCTGACCGCCGAATCGCTGCTCAAGAACGTGCTGCCGTTCAACACCATGGCCCTGGCCATGGGCCTGCACCCACGCTGCGGCATCGAGGACACCATCATCGACCAGCATGGCAAGCGCTTCAGTTCCGTGCAGCAGATTCAGCAGACCGTGCGTGTGGCCCATGAGCTGGGCCGCGAAATCGCCAGCGGCAAGGAAGCCCGGGCGATCTACCGGATCGGCGAGCAGTACGCCAGCGTTGAGCAAACGCTGCTGGCCAACGGCATGGCGCCCAACCGCCGGTCGGGGCAAAAGGGCGTGCCGCAGCGCGGCTGATAGGCTCGCCGGCCCCATCGCCGGCAAGCCGGCCCCCACAGGTACGCCACCGTTCTCAGGAATGATGGTCATCCTGCAGGGGCTGGCTCCCACAGGAACACCACCGAACCTGTAGGAGCCGGCTTGCCGGCGATGAGGCCGGAACAAGCAGCACCGTTTTTGGCAAGTTCCCATAACAACAAAAGCAACTCAGCCAGATACCCGAGGAGGCAGCATGGCCACCTATCACGCCAGTGCGGCAGAACCAGGCACTGATACTTCGCTGGGCATCCCACGGCGCTACGCCTGGATCGTCTTCGCCCTGACCTTCGGCCTGTTGATTTCCGACTACATGTCGCGCCAGGTGCTCAACGCCGTGTTCCCGCTGCTGAAACAGGAATGGCAGCTCAGCGACAGCCAGCTCGGCCTGCTCAGCGGCATCGTCGCGCTGATGGTCGGCCTGCTGACCTTCCCCCTGTCGCTGCTCGCCGACCGCATCGGCCGGGTCAAGAGCCTGACCTTCATGGCCGTGATGTGGAGCCTGGCGACCCTGGGCTGCGCCCTGGCCGACAACTACCAGGAAATGTTCATCGCCCGCTTCATGGTCGGCGTTGGCGAGGCCGCCTACGGCAGCGTCGGCATCGCCGTGGTGGTGGCGGTGTTCCCGCGTGAGATGCGCGCCACCCTGGCCGGCTCGTTCATGGCCGGTGGCATGTTCGGCTCGGTACTGGGCATGGCCCTGGGCGGGGTGATGGCCCAGCACCTGGGCTGGCGCTGGGCATTCGCCGGCATGGCGGCGTTCGGCCTGGTGCTGGCGTTGCTGTACCCGCTGATCGTGCGCGAAGCGCGCATCGCCCCCAAAGGCCAGGCGGCCAAGCCCGACAAGGCGGCGCTGAAGGCACTGCGCCCGTTGCGGACCCTGTATTGCAGCCGCTCGGTCATCAGCGCCTACGTGGGCAGTGGCTTGCAGCTGTTCGTCGGCGGCACGGTGATCGTCTGGTTCCCCAGCTACCTGAACCGCTACTACGCCATGGGCACCGACAAGGCCGGCGCGGTGGCCGCGATCATCGTGCTGTGCAGCGGTGTCGGCATCATCCTGTGCGGCATGCTCTGCGACCGCCTGGGGCGCAATTGCCCGGACCGCAAGATCAGCCTGGCGATCGGCTATTGCCTGGGCAGCTGCCTGCTGCTGTCGGTGGCCTTTGCCTTGCCACCGGGGGTGGCGCAGCTGGTGCTCATCTGCCTGGGCATGATGATCGCCGCCGGTACCAATGGCCCGTCTAGCGCCATGGTCGCCAACCTGACCCACTACACCGTGCACGGCACCGCGTTCGCCACGCTGACCTTGAGCAACAACCTGCTGGGGCTGGCCACCGGCCCACTGATCACCGGCAAGGTGTCCGACCTGATCGGCCTGCAGTCGGCCTTCCAGCTGGTGCCGCTGATCAGCATCGGCGCCGCTGCAGTGTTCTTCTACGCCAAGCGTTACTACCACCTGGACATGGCGCGCCTGCAGCACGGCGAAGCCGCGCAAGCGCCCGTGCAGCCCGTACTGGAGGCCCGCTCGTGAAGCGTTCGTTGTCGATTGATGTGTACTTCGATTTCATCTGCCCGTGGTGCCTGATCGGCCGCCGCCAATTGCAAGCGGCGCTGGCGCAGTTCAAGGCGGCGCAGCCGCAGGTCGAGGTCAACCTGGCCTGGCAGGGCGTGCAACTGCTGCCAGAGCTGCCGTTCAACGGCCAGCCGTTCGCCGAGTTCTACCGCAGGCGCCTGGGCAGCGAGCAGGCCGTGCAGCAGCGCCAGGCCCAGGTGCGCCTGGCGGCAAGCGCGGTGGGCGAGCAGATCGACTTCAGCCGCATCCAGCGCATGCCCAACACCGCAGATGCCCATCGCCTGCTGCTGCACGCCAGCGAGCTGGGCAGCGAAACCCAGGTCGAGGCGCTGCTGGAGCGGTTGCTGGCTGCGTATTTCAAGCACGGCGAAGACCTGGGCGACCGCGCCACGTTGTTGCGCATCGCCGAGCAATGCGGCTTTGCCGCCGATACCCTGGCCGGCAGCTTGCGCGGCGATGGCCTGCCGTTCGTCAGTGCCAGCGCCGACATCGCCGGGCGCGGCGTGCCGTGCTTCGTCTTCGACGACCGCCTGCAGGTGGTCGGTGCCCAGCCGGCCGAGCAGTTGCTCGAAGCCATGCACATGGCCCTGTCGCGCCTGGCGCAGGTGCAGCCATGAGCCTGCGCATCGAAGTGCCGGCGCAGCGTGTGCCGGCTGTCGGCGAGCGCTGCCTGGTCGAAGGCGAGGGCAGGAGCGTGGCGCTGTTCAATGTCGGCGGGCGCTTGCTGGCCATCGACGACAGCTGCCCGCACCAGGGCTCGTCGTTGTGCGCCGGCAAGCTGGAAGGCGCGGTGATCCAGTGCCGTGCCCATGGCCTGCGCTTTGATCTTGCCAGCGGCTACCTGCTCAATTCCAAGGCACTGAAGGTGGCCAGCTACCCGGTGCAGGTCGAGGGTGAGCGGGTGTTCATCGTGCTGGCCGGCCAGGAGGTGCTGGCATGAGCACACTGGCACTGACCCAGGTCAACCACCGCGTGCGCGAACTGGCGCCCGGGCTGATCGTCAGCCTGATCGCCGCCGGCGCGGCCAGCTTTCTGGCCGAGCATTACGGCGCCCCGGTGATGCTGTTCGCGCTGTTGCTGGGCCTGGCGCTCAACTTCTTGAGCGCGGACGGCAAGTGCAAGGCCGGCATCGAGTTCACTGCGCGCACCGTGCTGCGCCTGGGCGTGGCCCTGTTGGGCATGCGCATCACCCTGGAGCAGATGGCCGGGCTTGGCTGGAAGGCGCTGGCGCTGGTGGTGATCCTGGTGGTGGTGACCATCAGCGTGTCGATGGTGGCGGCCAAGGCCATGGGGTTCCAGCGCCTGTTCGGCATGCTCACCGGCGGTGCCACGGCGATCTGCGGCGCTTCGGCGGCGCTGGCGCTGGCCGCGGCACTGCCCGGCCACCCGCAGAAGGAACGCGCCACGCTGTTCACCGTGATCGGGGTGTCGGCGCTGTCGACCCTGGCGATGATCCTCTACCCGATGATCGCCAACGCCCTGGGCCTGTCGCCGCAAACGGCCGGGGTGTTCCTCGGCGCCACCATCCATGACGTGGCGCAGGTGGTGGGGGCGGGCTACAGCATGTCCACCGACACCGGCGATACCGCCACGGTGGTCAAGCTCATGCGCGTGGCCATGCTGGTGCCGGTGATCGTCGTCGCCGCCATGATCGGCCGCAAGCAGGGCATCGACAGCAGCGGCAAGCGCCCGCCGTTGCTGCCGTGGTTCGCGGTCGGCTTCCTGATCCTGGCCTGCGTCAACAGCACCGGCTGGGTGCCGCTGCTGGTGCAGGGCAGCATCAACGAGCTGTCGCGCTGGTGCCTGGTGGTGTCGATCGCCGCCCTGGGCATGAAGACCCAGCTCAAGGAGCTGGCTGCGGTGGGCATCAAGCCGATCGTGCTGATGGTGGGCGAAACGGTGTTCCTGGTGCTGCTGGTGCTGGGGCTGATGCACCTGCTGGGCCTGTAGCCCGCAGCCCCGGCACCGGCAACCGCCCCGTCAGCGTGCGCTGACGGCGGCTTGGGCGGTGCTGCGGCTGCGCTTGGTTTGCGTGTGCGGCTCATGCTGTGCGCGCCAGCTGGCCGGCGGCTGGCCGAACTGGCTGATGAACCAGCGGGTGAACGAGCTGTGCATGGAATAGCCGAGCATGTCGGCGATGCGCCCCAGCGAATAGCCGGGGCTTTCCAGGTAGCGCAGCACCAGGTCGCGGCGCACGCCATTGACCAGCTCGCTGAAGGTCGCGCCTTCTTCTTCCAGCCGGCGCTGCAGGGTGCGCACGTTCATGCCCTGGGTCTGGGCGATGTGCTCGATGGTGGCGCGGCCCATGGGCATCAGCAGGAAGATCGCCTTGCGCACCTCCAGCGTCAGCGACGGCAGGTTCTCATCCTGCAGCAACCCCACGTAGCGCTGGGCCAGGCGCGCCATGCCGGCGTTGGCCTGGGGGTTGGTGGTGTCCAGGTCGGCCGCCGAGCAGACGATGCCGTTGAAGTCGCTGTTGAACTCCAGCTTGCAGCCGAAGATGCGCCGGTGGATGGCCAGGTCCGCAGGGGCGGCGTGGGTGAAGTTGGCGCTGATCGGGTGCCAGTGCGGCCCCAAAAGCGCCGAGCAGAAGCGGTGCATCACGCCGATGGCCATCTCGATCGCCTGGCGGCTGTGCATCGGCTGGTCGGTGATGACCTCCTCGCGGATGATCACGGTCTTGCCGATTTCCTCGATGTGGATGGCCAGTGCGTTGTTGAGCACATGGCGGTACTGCACGATCACCTGCAGCGCATCGCGCAGCGAGTGCTGGTGGCTGATCAGCAGGCTGACCTGGCCGAAATCCGACAACTGGCGCAGCTCGGCCATGCGCAGGCCGAAGGCTTCGCAGCCGCTCAGCCGCGCCGACTCCTCCAGTACGCTGATGGCAGCGGCCACGGGGATGCGTTGGTCGGGGGTTTCCAGGAGCGATGCACTGAGGCCGGCCTGGGCCAGCAAACCGTGGCCGTTGAGGCCCAGGTGGCGTGAAACTTCGAGGTAATTGGTCAGGGTTGCAGCACGGGCGAGCACGGTCATTTTATTGTTTTCCACGTGATCTTGATGAGCTCCCGCTGCGCTGGCGGGAAATCTCTTATAGCGGTTGTGTCGTCAGATGCAAAGCCATTTCCGAGCGGCGGGGCCCGGTGTGGCGCGCCATGGCGGCCGTGTCATCAACTGAAAAGTTCGTGACGCGCAATGTAAAGCGCCTGGCAGGGCGACTCATTACTCTGGCCCCAAGCAGTCGGCATTCGACCGAATTGACCAGAGCAAGGGCCCTGACGTGGAAAAACTGCAAACCGCCGCAACCGTGCTGATCGTGCCTGGCTTGCGCGACCATGTACCCGAACATTGGCAAACCCTGTTGCAAGCGCGCCTGGCCAAGGTGCGCTCGGTGCCGCCGCTGGAAACCGACAAGCTCAGCTGCAGCGCCCGGGTCGAGGCCATCGAACGCGAACTGGCCAGCATCGACGGCCCGGTGATCCTGGTGGCGCACAGCGCCGGCGTGCTGATGGTGGCGCACTGGGCCGCCCGCTACCAACGCCCGATCAAGGGCGCCTTGCTGGCCGCGCCGCCCGACCTTGAGATCGACTGGCCGGCCAACTACCCCACCCCCGACACCCTGCGCGCCAATGGCTGGGCACCGCTGCCAAGCGGCCGCCTGCCGTTCCCAAGCGTGGTGGCCGCCAGCAGCAACGACCACCTGGCCAGCTTCGAAGCGGTCGCCCGCATGGCCGACGAGTGGGGCAGCGAGCTGCTCGAACTCGGCGCGGTCGGCCACCTCAATCCTGCCTCGGGCTTTGGCCCATGGCCGCACGCCGAGGCGTTGATCCAGCAACTCGATCGCTGACCCGCGCGAGGTACGCGTAGGCAGGCCGGCGCCCGATCGTCGCTGGCACCTTGCACATCCCAAGCAGAGATATCGCATGAACAACAATAAGAACGTTCTCTTCTGCCTTCACCGCCGCAAACTCATGGCCACCCTGTTGCTGGTGGCCGGCGCGCCGGCTGCCCAGGCCTTCCAGCTGGACCTTGCCGACCCCGACTGGAGCGTGCGCTTCGACAACACCGCCAAGCTCAGCTACGGCCAGCGGGTCGAAGGGCAGAACGCCAAGGTCGCGCGCACCGCCAACCTCAACGACGGCGACAACAACTTCAGCGTCGGCAGCGCGGTGACCCAGCGGGTCGACCTGCTGACCGAACTGGACGTGGTGTACCAGGGCAACATGGGCATGCGCGTGAGTGCCGCCAGCTGGTACGACCACGCCTATGACGACGTCGGCTCCAATTCCAACCCGTTCCCGGGCCAGGCCGGCAACGCCGGCAACCTGGTGCTGGCACGCCCGGCCGGCGGCATGCCGGCCGGTACCGTGCTGCAGGGCGGCCCGTCCAGGCGCCATGGCCTGAGCAACTACACCGACCGCTACTACAACGGCCCGTCCGGCGAGTTTCTCGATGCCTTCGTGTTCTACAACACCGAAATCGGCGACGAATCGATGCTCAGCGGCAAGCTGGGCTGGCACTCGGTGTACTGGGGCGAGACGCTGTTCAACGCCGCCAACGGCATCAACTACGGCCAGTCGGCGCTGGACCTGGCCAAGCTGTACAACGTGCCGGGCACTGAAACCAAAGAGCTGTTCCTGCCGCGCAAGCAGCTGTCGCTGAGCTACACGGTCAACCCCGAGCTGACCCTGGCGGCCCAGTATTTCCTCGAGTTCGAAAACTCGCGCCTGCCCGAAGGCGGTACCTACATGGGCGCCTACGACATGCTCGGCGAAGGCGCCGACATCTTCTGGCTGCCGGTACCCACCGCCGTGGGCGGTGCCGGCGCCTTCTATGGCGCGCCCCGCGGGCATGACATCCGCCCGCACAACTCCGGCGACTTCGGCGTGATGGCCAAGTGGAGCCCGGAATGGCTCGACGGCACCCTGGGCTTCTACTACCGCAACACCTCCGACCCGACCCCGGCAGTGCTGATCAACGCCCCCAACTTGCACAAGGGCAGCCTGGAAGGCACCAGCTACATGACCGCCTACGCCGACGACATCGACATCTACGGCATCAGCCTGGCCAAGAACATCGGCCCGGTCAGCGTCGGGCTGGACGTCAACTACCGCGAGAACATGCCGCTGATCAGCAACTTCACCACCATCAACGGGCCGCTGTACGACGCCCTGGCCGGCACTGCCGGCGGCACCAACCTGATCGGTGAAGTGCCAGGCCACGGGGAAACCGGGCTGGCCCGCGGCAAGACCTTCCACGTGGTGCTCAACGGCCTGGTGTCGTTCGGCGCAACGCCGCTGTGGAACGCCTCGTCGCTGGCGGTGGAAGGCGCCATGACCCACCTGGTCAGCGTCGACAAGGGCGAGCAGACCTTCAAGGGCGACTCCAGCTACGAAGGCGTCGACAAGGTCACCACCAACGCCTACACCCTGGCGGTCAACTTCACCCCGACCTGGTTCCAGGCGCTGCCGGGGGTCGTTATCACCCTGCCGCTGTCCTACAACGTTGGCCTGAAGGGCAACTCGGCGGTGCAGCTGGGGGGTAACGAAGACTCCGGCAGCTACTCGGTCGGCATCGCCGCCGACGTCTACCAGAAGTACAAGTTCGACCTCAAGTACGTCGACTCCTTCGGCAAGTTCGATACCTGCGAAACCGGTACCGACAACAACACCCCGGGCACCAACGGGCGCTACCAGTGCATCCCCGGGCAGATCACTTCGCAGGCGGGCCTGGCGCCGCTGCTCAAGGATCGCGGCATGGTCACTGCCTCGTTCAAGACCACCTTCTGAAAGCTCCTAGTACAACAACAAGCGGAGAAACGCGATGAAGTATCTCAATAGCCTGCTGTCGGCCTCGCTTGCGGTCGTGATTGCCGGTAATGCCCATGCGGCCGCCCCGGCCCAGGATCTCGCCCGGCTGGGCAAGGACCTGACCCTGGTCGGGGCCGACAAGGCGGCCAGCGCCGACGGCGCGATCCCGGCCTACCAGGGTGGCCTGAACACCGCGCCAGCCGGGTTCAAGCAGGGTGATACCCTGCGCCCGGACCCTTACGCTTCGGAAAAACCCGTGCTGGTGATCGACGCCAAGAACGTCGACCAGTACAAGGATTCGCTGACCGCCACCACCGTGGAGCTGGCCAAGCGCTTCCCGACCTTCCGCATCGACGTGTACCCCAGCCACCGCACCGCGGCATTGCCCCAGGCGCTGCTCGACAACAGCCTGAAGAACGCGGCCAATGCCAAGTCGCTGCAGGACGGCATGGCCATCGAGAATGTGTTGCCGGGCGTGCCGTTCCCGATCCCGCAGTCCGGTGCCGAGGCCATGTGGAACCACCTGCTGCGCTACCAGGGCGTGGCGCAGAAGGCCAAGTACGACTCCTGGAACGTCGACTCCGCCGGCGTCGCGGCGCTGGCCACCACCGGCCTTGCCTACAACGCCTACCCGATCTACGAAGACCTGAACAAGGTCATCGAGCCCAAGGACATCTACTTCCAGACCAAGCTCTACTTCGAAGGCCCGGCGCGCCGTGCCGGCGAGTCGATGATGCTCAAGGACGCCGCCAACCCGCTGGTGCAGGAGCGCCGCGCCTGGCAGTACCTGCCGGGCCAGCGCCGGGTGAAGCTGGCGCCGAACCTGGCCTACGACACGCCAAACCCGGGCACCGCAGGCTCGGGCACCTTCGATGACGTGTACGTGTTCAACGGCGCGCTGGACCGCTACGACTGGCACCTGGTGGGCAAGAAGGAAATGTACGTGCCGTACAACACCTACAAGCTGACCTACATCCACGACCCGAAAACCCTAACCACCCCCAACCACCTGTCGCCCGACCAGGTGCGCTGGGAGAAGCACCGCGTGTGGGTAGTGGAGGGCACCCTCAAGGGCAACGCCCGGCACATCTATGCCAAGCGCCGCTTCTACCTCGACGAGGACAGCTGGTTCGCCCTGGCCTCCGACCAGTACGACGCCCGTGGCCAGCTGTACCGCGGCTCGTTCGCCTTCTTCACCCAGAGCTACGACGTGCAGATCCCCAACAGCAACCCGCACGTGGTCTACGACCTGGTCGGTGGCACCTACAACGTCAACGGCCTGATCGGCCCACACGGCGGTATCGAGTACATCGCCCCTCTGTCCAAGGCGCAGTGGTCGCCGGAAGCCCTGGCCGGCGCCGGTATTCGCTGACCCCGACGGTACGCCTGACGGCGGCCCTTGCGTGGCCGCCGTCAGGTTTTGCAGAGGATGTGGCATGGCTTCTTTGAACAAGTATGCGCCGTGGGCGCTGGCAATCACGCTGGCGCTGGCCGGCACCTGCGGTGTGGCCCAGGCGGCCTATGTCGATGTGCTCGACTTGCCGGCCAGGCCCAGCGCACTGGCCGTGCACAGCGCCCTGCGCGATGTGGCGCGGGCCGGTGAGCGGCTGGTGGCGGTGGGGCCGCGCGGGCACATCGTGTATTCCGACAACCAGGGGCAGGACTGGCACCAGGCCAATGTGCCGGTGAGTGCCGACCTCAATGCCCTGGCGTTCCCCACCGCCGAGGATGGCTGGGCGGTGGGCAACGATGGGGTGATCCTGCACAGCGCCGACGGCGGTGTGAACTGGGCCGTGCAGCTCGATGGGCGAGCCATCGGCGCGTTGGTTGCGGCCCATTACCAGGCCCTGGCCAAGGCCCACCCGGACCAGGCGCAATGGGCGCAGTTCGCCGCCGAAGGCCAGCGCCTGGAACAGGAGGGCGCCGACAAGCCGTTTCTCGGGGTGTGGTTCGCCGATGCAAGGCACGGCTACGCGGTGGGCGTGTTCAACCTGATCCTGCGCACCGACGACGGCGGCGCCAGCTGGGTGCCGATGCAGGACCGCACCGACAACCCGCAAGGCCTGCACCTGAACGCCATCCGCGCAGTCGGCGACGACCTGTTCGTGGCCGGCGAACAGGGCCTGCTGCTCAAGTGGAACGCCGAGCAGCAACGCTTCGTTGCCTTGCCCAGCCCTTACCAGGGCACCTGGTTCGGCATCCTCGGCAAGCCTGACGAAGTGCTCGTCTATGGCCTGCGCGGCCACCTGGCGCGCAGCCTCGACGGCGGCCAGAGCTGGGCCAAGGTCGACACCGGGCTGGGCCAGAGCATCACCGCCGCCACCCTCGACAGCAGCGGCGACTTCTGGCTGTTCAGCCAGGCCGGGCACGTGCTGCGCAGCCGCGACGGCGGGCTGAGCTTCGCCCTGCAGCCGCAGGTGCCGCTGGCACCGGTGGCCGGCGCCCTGCAGACCCGCGGCAACGGCACCGTGCTGGTCGGCGAGCGCGGCGTGCGCGTGCTGCCGGCACGCTAAGACCCACAAGCATTCTAAGAGAGCCTCGTGATGGCCAACATCAAGCAAGACACCATGCCGGTGATCCGCGACCTGCGGGACTTCGACCGCCGCTCGGGCAACCTGCTGGAGCGCATGGTCTTCAACTATCGCCCGCTGTTCATGCTGTTCATGCTGCTGGCCACGCTGGTGCTCGGGTATGTGGCGGCCACCCGCCTGGAGCTGCGCCCAAGCTTCGAGAAGATGATTCCGCAGAGCCAGCCCTACATCCAGAACTACCTGGACAACCGCAAGTCGCTGCGCGGCCTGGGCAACTCGGTGCGGGTGGTGGTGGAGAACACCCAGGGCGACATCTTCGACCCCCAGTACCTGGACGTGCTGAAGAAGATCAACGACGAGCTGTTCCTGGCCCAGGGCGTGGACCGTGCCTGGATGAAGTCGTTGTGGAGCCCGGGCGTGCGCTGGACCGAGGTCACCGAGGAAGGCTTCCAGGGTGGCGCGGTGATGCCCGACGACTACCAGGGCCGGCCGGCCGACATCGAGCAGCTGCGCCAGAACATCAACCGCGCCGGCATCGTCGGCAGCCTGGTGGCGACCGACTTCAAGTCGAGCATGCTGGTGGTACCGCTGCTCGACCACGACCTGGCCACCGGGCGCGGCATCGACTACCGGCAGTTCTCGCAGATGCTCGAGCAGCAGCTGCGCGACAAGTACGAATACGCCGGTGACAGCAAGGCGCGGGCCTCGGGCAAGGAGGGCGAGGGCAAGTACAAGGTGCGGGTCATCGGCTTTGCCAAGCTGATGGGCGACCTGATCGACGGCCTGATCCAGGTGATGATGTTCTTCGCCCTGGCCGTGGTCACCTCGCTGGTGATCATCTTCCTCTACACCCGCTGCGTGCGCAGCACCTTGCTGGTGGTGTTCTGCTCGCTGACGGCGGTGGTGTGGCAGCTGGGCATCGTCGGCTGGCTGGGCTATGCCATCGACCCGTACTCGATCCTGGTGCCGTTCCTGATCTTCGCCATCGGCGTGTCGCACGCGGCGCAGAAGATGAACGGCATCATGCAGGACATCGGCCGCGGCACCCACAAGCTGGTGGCGGCGCGCTACACCTTCCGCCGCCTGTTCGTGGCCGGGGTCACGGCGCTGTTGGCCGACGCTGTGGGCTTTGCCGTGCTGATGCTGATCGACATCCCGGTGATCAAGGACCTGGCGATCACCGCGAGCATCGGCGTGGCGGTGCTGATCTTCACCTCGTTGCTGCTGATTCCGGTGGCGCTGTCCTATGTGGGTGTCGGCCGCAAGGCGGCGGAACGCGCCTTGCGCATCGACCGCCGCGCCGCCGAGCACCGCGGCTTCGGCAAGCTGTGGGACGCGCTCGACCGCTTCACCACGCGCAAGTGGGCCACCGGCGCCGTGCTGGTGGCCACGCTGATGGGCCTGGGCGGCTTCTGGGTCAGCCTGCAGCTGAAGATCGGCGACCTCGACAGCGGCGCGCCGGAGCTGCGCGCCGACTCGCGCTACAACCGTGACAACGCCTACATCACCAGCCACTACGCGCTGTCCAGCGACCTGTTCGCGGTGATGATCAAGACCCCGCCCGAAGGCTGCCTGAGCTACAAGACGCTGATTCTCGCCGACCGCCTGGCCTGGGAGCTGCAGCAGTACCCGGGGGTGCAGACCACGGTGTCGCTGGTCAATGCCGTGCGCCAGATCACCGCCGGTTCCTTCGAAGGCAACCCGAAGATGAGCAGCCTGCAGCGCAACCAGGACATGCTCAACTACGCCGCCCAGCAGGCCTCGGTGAACGCCCCGGAGCTGTTCAACACCGATTGCTCGATGATGCCGGTGATCGCCTACCTCAAGGACCACAAGGCGCAGACCCTGGACGACGTGGTGGCCATCGCCGAGCGCTTCGCCCGCGCCAACAGCAGCCCCGACCGCCAGTTCCTGCTGGCCGCCGGCAGTGCCGGGATCGAGGCCGCCACCAATATCGTGGTGCGCGACGCCAACCGCACCATGCTGCTGTTCGTCTACCTGGCGGTCACGCTGTTCTGCCTGGTGACCTTCCGCAGCTGGCGCGCCACCCTGGTGGCACTGCTGCCGCTGGTGCTGACCTCGGTGCTGTGCGAGGCGCTGATGGTGATGATGGGCATTGGCGTGAAAGTGGCAACCTTGCCGGTGATCGCCCTGGGCGTGGGCATCGGCGTGGACTACGCGCTGTACCTGCTCAGCGTGCAGCTGCACTACCAGCGCCAGGGCCGCAGCTTGGGCGAGGCCTACCAGAACGCCGTGGCCTTCACCGGCCGGGTGGTCGGGCTGGTGGGCATCACCCTGGCCGCTGGGGTGGTCGGCTGGGCCTGGTCGCCGATCAAGTTCCAGGCCGACATGGGCATCCTGCTGACCTTCATGTTCCTCTGGAACATGCTCGGCGCGCTGCTGCTGATCCCGGCGCTGTCGCATTTCCTGCTGCCCGACAAACGCTTTGTCGCCGTCGCCCCCATCGCCTGCGAGGCCCAACCCCAACCCTGTGACAACGCCCAGGTGCCGCGTGCGCAAGCGCAGGTGCAGGCGTAGCCAGCAGGCCTACTCGTCGAATCGAACACAAAAATCGGAAACAACGTCATGGCCAAGACAAAAATAATGCCGCCGGCACCCGGTGCCTACGCCTACCCCTTGCTGATCAAGCGCCTGCTGATGTCGGGCGTGCGTCACCAGCCGGACCAGCAGATCGTCTACGCCGACAAGCTGCGCTACAGCTACCGCGAGCTCGACCGGCGCGTGCAGCGCCTGGCCAACGTGCTGCGCGCGGCCGGTGTGAAGGCTGGCGACACCGTGGCCCTGCTGGACTGGGACAGCCACCGCTCGCTGGAATGCTTCTTCGCCGTGCCGATGCTCGGCGCGGTGCTGCACACGGTGAACATTCGCCTGTCGCCGGAGCAGGTGGCCTACACCATGAACCACGCCGAGGACGACCTGGTGCTGGTGCACGATGACTTCGTGCCGCTGCTGGAGCAGATCCACGGCCAGCTGGGCACGGTCAAAGGCTACCTGCAACTGACTGACGGCGAGGCGGCGGCCACGTCGCTGCCGGTGCTCGGCGAATACGAGGCGCTGCTGGCGGGGGCCAGCCCTGAGGCGGTGTTCGAGGATTTCGACGAGCAGTCGGTGGCCACGCTGTTCTACACCACCGGCACCACCGGCAACCCCAAGGGCGTGTACTTCTCGCACCGCCAGCTGGTGCTGCACACCCTGAACCAGCTGGGCACCTTCGCCGCCTACGACGCCCAGCCGCTGCTGCGCTCCAGCGACGTGTACATGCCGATCACGCCGATGTTCCACGTGCATGCCTGGGGCGTGCCGTACACGGCCACGGTGCTGGGCATCAAGCAGGTGTACCCGGGCCGCTACGAGCCGGACAAGCTGGTGCGCCTGTACCGCGACGAAGGGGTGACGTTCTCGCACTGCGTGCCGACCTTGCTGCAGATGATGCTCGACAGCGAGCAAAGCCGGCACACCGACTTCAGCCGCTGGAAGGTGCTGCTCGGCGGCAGCGCGCTGACCCATGGCCTGGCGCGCCAGGCCAGCGAGCGCGGCATGCTGATCTTCAGCGGCTACGGCATGTCGGAAACCTGCCCGCTGCTGACCCTGACCCACCTGCGCGACGAAGACCTGGCCCTGCCCATGGGCGAGCAGGTGGCGCAGCGGATCAAGACCGGCGCCCCGGTGGCCATGGTCGACCTGCGCATCGTCGATGCCGGCGGCAACGAGGTGGCCCACGACGGCGAGTCGCTGGGCGAGATCGTGGTGCGTTCGCCATGGCTGACCCAGGGTTACCTGCACGAGCCGGAAAAGGGCGCCGAACTGTGGCAGGACGGCTGGATGCACACCGGCGACATGGGCTCGATCGACCGCCACGGGGTGCTGGAGATCAAGGACCGGATCAAGGACGTGATCAAGACCGGCGGCGAATGGATCAGCTCTTTGGCGCTGGAGAACCTGATCAGCCAGCATGCGGCGGTCAATGCCGTGGCGGTGGTGGGGATCCCCGACGAGCATTGGGGCGAGCGGCCGATTGCGCTGGTGGTCTGCATGCCGGGCGACAGCCTCGATCAGCCGGGGCTCGAAGCGCACCTCAAGCAGTTCGTCGAGAGTGGCCAGATCAACAAGTGGGCGATCCCGCGGCAGGTGCATTTTGTCGCCGACATTCCCAAGACCAGCGTCGGCAAGATCAACAAGAAGCTGATCCGCGAGATGCACCTGGGCGCTTGAGCCCAAGCGGCGCCAGCTCTGCGCTGGCGCCGCCCAGGGTACTCAGTAGTGCAGGCAGATCTTGCCGAAATGCCGGGCCGACTGCTGGTGGGCGAAGGCGTCGGCGATCTGCTCCAGCGGGTAGCGGCTGTCGATCACCGGGCGCCAGCTGAAGTTTTCCAAAGCGCGCACCATGTCCTGCTGCTGTTCACGGCTGCCGACGATCAGCCCGCGCAGGGTCTGCTGCTTGCGCATCATCTCGACGGTCGGCACGCTGCCGCTGACGCCGGTGAGCACGCCGATCAGGGCAATGTGCCCACCCGGCGCACAGGCCCGAATGGAGTTGGGCAGGGTGCCCGGGCCACCCACTTCCACCACGATATCGGCGCCACGCCCGTCGGTGGCGGCCAGCACCGCATCGCCCCAATCCGGCTGCTCGCGGTAGTTGATCACCTGGTCGGCGCCCAGTGCCAGCAAGCGCGCTTGCTTGGCCGCTGACGAGGTGGTGGCGATCACCCGCGCGCCCATGGCCTTGGCCATCTGCAGGGCAAACACCGACACCCCGCCGGTGCCCAGTACCAGCACCGTGTCGCCGGCCTGCAGGCGCCCATCGACCACCAATGCGCGCCAGGCGGTGAGGCCGGCGGTGGTCAGGGTGGCGGCCTCTTCGTGGGAATAGCCTTTGGGGGCATGGGTGAAGGCCTGGGCGGGCAGGTTGACGTATTCGCGGGCAAAGCCGTCGACGCCGTCACCGGGCACGGTCTTGAAGGTGCTGGGCACCTTGCGCCCGGCTTGCCAGTGGGGGAAGAAGCACGACACCACGGCATCGCCCACGGCAAATTCGGCGACGCCGGCGCCCACGGCGGTGACCACCCCGGCGCCATCGGCCATGGGGATGCGCTTGTCGTCCACCTTGAGCTGGCCGATGACCACGCCCAGGTCGTGGTAGTTGAGCGAGCTGGCATGGATGCGCACCTGGATTTCACCGGGTTGCGGGGAGGCGGGTTGCGGCAGCTCGACCAGGCGCAGCTGGTCCAGGCCGCCTGGCTTTTGCAGTTGGATGGCTTTCATGTTGGAGGTCCTTGCGACGGTTCATCAAGAGTCTGCAGGGATGATAGACAGGCAAGGCGCCGCCTCGGATGACAATCGGTTTGCCTTTGGTGACACGCCGCCTGGTGGTGTCCCAATACGTCAACTTTCGCCATGGCGCACTCCCTATAACTGCAGGCCCATTCACTTTAGTTTTCGGACATCCGCCATGAGCAAGCAGTTTGAACATCAAGTGGTTCTGATCACCGGCGCCACCGCAGGCATTGGCTACGCCACGGCCATCGCCTTTGCCCGCGAAGGCGCACGCCTGGTCGTCTCCGGGCGCAATACCCGCGCCGGGCAACAGCTGTTGGCCGAGTTGCAGTCGATGGGTGCGCAGGCCGAGTTCGTGCAGGCCGATGTCAGCGACGAAGCGCAGGTGGCCAGTTTGCTGGCGCGTTGCGTGGAGCGTTTCGGCCGCCTGGACGTGGCGGTGAACAGTGCCGGCTACGAAGGCGCGCGCGGGCCGATCCGCGAGCAGACGGTGGAGGCCTACACGGCGGCGTTCAATGCCAATGCGTTGGGGACGTTCCTGTGCCTGAAGCATCAGCTGCGGGTGATGGCCGAGCAGGGGGCGGGGGCCATCGTCAACCTGTCGTCGACCATGGGCAGCCGGGGTAATGCACTGACGCCGATGTATGTGGCCAGCAAGCATGCGATCGAAGGGTTCACCAAGTCGGCGGCGCTGGAGGCGTGCCAGTTCAATGTGCGGGTGAACGCGGTGGCGCCGGGGCCGATTGCGACCGAGATGCTGGAGCGCATTGCCGACGGGGCGGACAAGTTGCCGATGGTGGCCGCGACCATTCCGGCGGGGCGGATTGGCAGGCCTGAGGAGGTGGCGGATGCGATCTTGTTCGTGGCGTCGGGCCAGGCGAGCTTCATAACCGGGCAGGTGCTGCATGTGAATGGGGGGAAGACGGCGCTGTAGTTCGGCAGGCTTGTTTGAGGTGCCTGTACCGGCCTCATCGCCGGCAAGCCGGCTCCCACAAGTAGACCTTCGCCAATCTCAGGTCAAGCGCAGTACCTGTCAATCTCAGTGAAGCGCAGTACATGTGGGAGCCGGCTTGCCGGCGATAGGGCCCGCGCAGGCGCTCAAGCTACATGCGCCTTGCGCCAAGCCCGCGGGCTGCACCCGAACCGCTGGCTGAACCACCGCGAAAACGCACTCAGGCACGAAAACCCGAGCAACTCGGCAATCTCGCTGTGGCTATGCCGCGAATCGCGCAGATGCCTGACCACCTGCTCCTGGCGCACCTGGTCCAATATCGAGCTGAAACTCTCCCCATGGCGCAACAGCCGCCGGTGCACGGTACGCCGGTCGACGCCCAGCTGCTGCGCCACCTGTTCCACCGACAAGCGCCCAGTCAGCAACAGCTGCCACACCAGGCGCCGCACGGTATCCACCACCGTTTCACGCACCGCCCCTCGCGCCTCCAGCTCCCGGCGCACCGAGCGCGCTGCCGCCGGGTCGCTGCCGGGCAGCGGCGCGTCCAGCTCGGCAGTTCGGCAGACGATGCCATCCACCACGCTGTTGAACTGCACCCGGGTGCCGAACAGCCGCAGGTGCGTCGAGCGGTCCTGCGGGGCGCTGTGGCGCAAGCACACCGAACGCGGCTGCCACTGCTCGCCGAGCAAGGTCTTCAGGGTGCGGTGGGTGACGCCGATCATCAGGTCGACCGACTGGCGGGACGGCAGCTGCTGGTGGGTGATCTGCTCGCCGCGGATCACCGCGATGCCGTCGCGCTCCTCGATCAGGATCAGGAAACCTTCATTGTGCAGGTGCAGGTAGCGCTGCAGGGTCTCCAGGGCCATGCGCAGGGTGCTTTCCTGGCGCATCAGCTGGGCCAGCGGGCCAAGGTTGGAGAGCTGGCGTTTCTCGGCCATGCGCAGGCCGAAGTCTTCCACGCCGGCCTGGCTGGCGGAGTTTTCCAGCAGGTGCCAGACGCTGTCGACGCTGATCTTGAAATCGCTGCGCTCAAGGCACGCAGGGTCGAGCTGCACGGCCTGGAGCTGGGCGATCGGCTCCAGCCCATGGGCGCGGGCGACATCGGCGTAGTGGGTCAAGCAAGCGCTGACGACCATGTTGGCCATGGGGGTTTCACGTCCTTGAAAGGGGCAGTGTGGATGTCCCGAAAGGTTAAATATCGCCTGGCCTGTTTTAGCAGACTCAAGGGGTGTCGACAAACGCCAAGGAGATGCAGATGAACGCCACGCTCACCGATGACTCGATGTCCGCCACACCGACCCTCGACCACCTGCGTGCCAGCGGCGGGATGAA
This sequence comes from Pseudomonas sp. UBA6315, assembly GCF_002438125.1. Lineage (NCBI taxonomy): Bacteria > Pseudomonadati > Pseudomonadota > Gammaproteobacteria > Pseudomonadales > Pseudomonadaceae > Pseudomonas > Pseudomonas sp. UBA6315. The sequence goes on along the minus strand of NZ_DJTF01000189.1, from coordinate 5,311 downwards.
CCCGGCCTGGGACAGCTTCGTCAACCTCGACCCGCAATGGGCCGAGCAGTTTCTGCACACCGCCGCGCTGCCGGTAAAACGCGGCCTGATCGACCCCAAGACCTACGAATTTCTCGCCATTGCGGTGAACGCCTCGTGCACCCACATGTACAGCCCCGGCGTGCGCCGGCACACCCGCAATGCCCTGAAGCTTGGCGCCAGCCCCGAGGAAATCCTCGCGGTGCTGCAGTCGGTGGCCATGCTCGGGATCCACACCTGCAGCCTCGGCGCGCCGATCCTGCTGGAAGAAATGGCCAAGCTTGCCGCTGAAGCCCCATAGCCGTCGGTGTGCACCGACACCCCTCCAACAATCACAATAAGGAACACCCCATGAACTTCCTCGATGGCCACCTGTTCACCGAGAACCAGCAGCCGCTGATCATCACCGCGGCCCCTTATGCACCGTCCTGGGTGCCGTCGGACTTCCCCGAGGACATCCCGGTGACCATGGCCGAGCAGGTGCAGAAGGCCGTGGACTGCTACAACGCCGGTGCCACCGTGCTCCACCTGCATGTGCGCGAACTCGATGGCAAGGGCTCCAAGCGCCTGTCCAAGTTCAACGAACTGATCGCCGGCGTGCGTGAAGCGGTACCGGAAATGATCATCCAGGTGGGCGGCTCGATCAGCTTCGCCCCGGAAACCGAAGGCGCTGCGGCCAAGTGGCTGAGCGACGACACCCGGCACATGCTCGCCGAGCTCGACCCCAAGCCCGACCAGGTCACGGTGACGGTCAACACCTCGCAGATGAACGTGGTCGAGCACTGGGGCTACCAGGACGTGCGCGGCACCTCGATGGAAGACCCGGCGGTCTATGAAGCCTACAAGGAGATGACCGTGCCGGCGCAGCCGGGCTGGGTCGAGGAACACGTGCGCCGCCTGAGCGCCGCCGGCATCCAGAGCGCCTTCCAGTGCTACAACCTGAACAGCTTCGAGTCGGTCGAGCGCCTGATGCGCCGGGGCATCTACAAAGGCCCGCTGGTGATGAACTGGGTGGCCATCGGCGGCGGCATGGACGTGCCGAACATCTACAGCCTGGCCAACATCGTGCGGGCCGTGCCGGACGGTGCGGTGCTCACCGTGGAAAGCTCGATGCGCAACGTGCTGCCGGTGAACATGATGGGCATCGCCATGGGCCTGCACGTGCGCTGCGGCATCGAGGACAACCTGTGGAACCAGGCGCAGACCGAGAAGATGTCCACGGTGCAGCAGATCGAGCAGCTGGTGCGCATCTCGCGCGAGTTCGGCCGGCCGATCGCCACCGCCAAACAGGCCCGTGAAATCAGCAAGATCGGCGTGTTCTACGACACCGTCGAAGAAAGCCTTGCGGCCAACGGCTTTGCGCCGAACCGCAACGGCGGCCATCAGGGCTTCCTGCGCAAGACCGCTGAAACCGCGTAACCCCCGCCACGTTCGACGTGCACCCCCGCAGGGCGCAGTTGCCGCACCGGCAGCCCTGCGGGCATCAGGCTCGATCCACAACAAGAATAATGATGAGGATGCAGCATGGCCGTCTATCACCCGTGCCCCGACGAGGGCATCGAAACTTGCGTGGGTATTCCCCGGCGCTATGCCTGGGTGGTCTTTGCCCTGACCTTTGGCCTGTTGATTTCCGACTACATGTCGCGGCAAGTGCTCAATGCCGTGTTCCCGCTGCTCAAGGGCGACTGGGCGCTGAGCGATGGCCAGCTGGGCCTGCTCAGCGGCATCGTGGCGCTGATGGTCGGCCTGCTGACCTTTCCGCTGTCGCTGTTGGCCGACCGTTTCGGCCGGGTGCGCAGCCTGGTGCTGATGGCCATGCTGTGGAGCCTGGCGACTTTGGGCTGCGCCCTGGCCGAGAACTACCAGCAGATGCTGGTGGCGCGCTTTCTGGTGGGCGTGGGCGAGGCTGCCTACGGCAGCGTCGGCGGCGCCGTGGTGATGTCGGTGTTCCCGCGGCACATGCGCGCCACCTTGCAGGGCTCGTTCATGGCCGGTGGCATGTTCGGCTCGGTGCTCGGCATCGCCCTGGGCGGCGCCATTGCCCAGCAGCTCGGCTGGCGCTGGGCATTTGCCGTGATCGCCTTGCTCGGGCTGATGCTGGCGGTGGTGTACCCGGCCATCGTCAAGGAGGCGCGCGTCTCGCCCAGGCGCCTGGCGGCGCTGGCCGATCAGGCCTGTGCTGCGCAGCGCCCGCTGCGCACGCTGTACGCCACCCGCTCGGTGCTGTGCGCCTATGTCGGCAGCGGCCTGCAGCTGTTCGTCGGCGGCACGGTGATCGTCTGGATGCCCAGCTACCTCAACCGCTACTACGCCATGGGCACCGACCAGGCCGGCAGCGTGTCGGCGGTGATCCTGCTGTGCGGGGCGGTGGGGATCATCCTCTGCGGCATGCTCTGCGATCGCGTGGCGCGCCGGCGTGCCGACCGCAAGGTCAGCCTCGCCGCCGGCTATTGCCTGGCCAGTTGCGTGCTGCTGTCGCTGGCCTTCGCCTTGCCCCACGGCCTGGCGCAGCTGGTGCTGATCTGCCTGGGCATGATGGTTGCGGCCGGCACCAACGGCCCGACCAGTGCCATGGTCGGCAACCTCACCCACGCCGCGGTGCATGGCACTGCCCTGGCCACCCTGACCCTGGCCAACAACCTGCTGGGCCTGGCCAGTGGGCCGCTGATCACCGGCAAGGTGTCCGACCACATCGGGCTGGCCGCCGCGATGCAGCTGGTGCCGCTGATCAGCCTGGTGTCGGCGGCGGTGCTGCTCTATGCCAGGCGCCACTACCACAACGACATGGTGCGCGCGCGCGCCGTGGCCGCGGGGTTGCCCCGCCCATCCACCCAACCTACCTGCTGACTGGAGACCCCATGGCTGCCAAGCAGAACAAAGTCATCGTCACCTGTGCCGTCACCGGCTCCATCCATACCCCGTCGATGTCGCCGTACCTGCCGGTGACCGCCGCGCAGATCGAAGAGGCTGCGGTGGGCGCGGCCGAGGCGGGGGCGGCCATCGTCCACCTGCACGCCCGCGACCCCAACACCGGCCAGCCGTCCCAGGACCCGCGCCTGTTCATGGAGTTTCTGCCCAACATCAAGGCGCGCTCGGACGTGGTGGTCAACCTCACCACCGGCGGGGCGCCGAACATGCTGGTGGAGGAACGCCTGCAGCCGGCGCTGCGCCTCAAACCCGAGGTGGCGTCGCTGAACATGGGTTCGATCAACTTCGGCCTGTACCCCATGCTCGAACGCTTCCAGAACTTCCAGCACGCCTGGGAGCGGCCATACCTGGAAGGCTCGCGGGACCGGGTGTTCAGAAACACCTTCAGCGAGATCCAGTACATCCTCGAATCCTGCGCCGACCACGGCACGCGCTTTGAGATCGAATGCTATGACATCGGCCACCTGTACACCGCCGCGCATTTTCTCGAGCGTGGCATCGTCAAGGGGCCGCTGTTCATCCAGTCGGTGTTCGGCCTGCTCGGCGGCATCGGTGCGCACCCTGAGGATGTGCTGCACATGAAGCGCACCGCCGACCGCCTGTTCGGCGACGACTACTACTGGTCGGTGCTGGGCGCGGGCCGCCACCAGATGCCGCTGGCGACCCAGGCGGCGACCCTGGGCGGCAACGTGCGCGTGGGCCTGGAGGACTCGCTGTGGGAGGGGCCGGGGGTGCTGTCGCGCAGCAACGCCGACCAGGTCAGGCGCGTGGTGTCGATCCTCAAGGCATTGAACCTGGAGGTGGCCAGCCCCGCCGAGGCGCGGCAGATGCTCAAGCTCAAGGGCGCCGACCAGGTCGGTTTCTGAATGAGCCTGCTGATCCGCGCTGGCGCCCTGACGCATTACTTGCCGGTGTGCCAGCAGCTCGGGGTCGACCCTTCGCCGCTGCTGGCCGAGGTGGGCCTGAGCAAGGCCCAGCTGCAGCACGCCGAGCACCGCCTGTGCAGCGAGGCGGCGGTGCGCCTGCTGGAAAACACTGCGGCCGCCAGCGGTTGCCAGACCTTGGGCCTGAGCATGGCGGCGGCGCGCCAGCTCTCGGACCTGGGCGCGGTCAGCCTGCTGCTGTGCCACCAGCGCTCGCTGCGCGATGCCTTGCAGGTGATGCTGCATTACCGGCACCTGATGAACGAGTCGGTGGCCATTCACCTGATGGAAGAAGGCGGCCGGGCGATCATCCGCCAGGACGTGCTGACCCGCACCGCCATGCCCAGCCGCCAGGCCACCGAGCTGGCCATGGGCGTGCTGTTTCGCCTGTGCGCCACCTTGCTCGGCAGGCACTGGCGGCCCTACAGCGTGCACTTCACCCATTCGGCGCCGGCCAACCTGCAGTTGCATCGGCGCTTGTTCACCTGCGAGCTGGTGTTTGCCAGCCACTTCAACGGCATCGTCTGCCCCGACGCCAACCTGGAGCTGGGGGCTGGCCAGGCGGACCCGGCGATGGCGCGCAATGCCCAGCGTTACCTGGCGCCGCTGCAGCAGGGCGGCGGGCCGTCGCTGGTCGAGGCGGTGCGCAAGGCGATCCGCCAGTGGCTGCCGGCGGGCAGGGCTACCCTGGAGCACATTGCCCAGTTGCAGGGCATGAACGTGCGCACCCTGCAGCGCCGGCTCGATGAGCAGGGGCTGGTGTTCAGTGGGTTGGTGGGTGAAGCGCGTTGCGAGCTGGCCCTGCGTTACCTGGGCAATTCGAACTACCCGCTGCAGCGCATCGCTGAACTGCTGGGGTTTGCCGTGCCCACGTCGTTTACCCGCTGGTTCATTGGCCAGTTCGGGATGCCGCCGGTGGTTTGGCGCAAGGAGAGGGGGTTGGGGGGGAGTGGTGTGGCGGTGGGCTTGTCTTGAGATTTGCGGGGCGGCATAGATCGAGCGCCGCCCGCGCG
>NZ_DJTF01000189.1:0-168 GCF_002438125.1 Pseudomonas sp. UBA6315 | reverse complement strand
CCCACATTTGTTGCAACGTGCCTATGCCTGATAGGCCATGGTTGTCAGCCTTGTGAGTACGACGCGATTTTTGAGGGGACGCTGGGCTCGCCTGAATTTTTCGGCGGGCGCCAAAGGCGGACAACCATGGCCTGACAGACAGTGGTACGTTGCAACAAATGTGGGAGC
>NZ_DJTF01000186.1:0-28964 GCF_002438125.1 Pseudomonas sp. UBA6315 | reverse complement strand
AGTCTAGACTGGAGTGGTCGGCTAAGCCAAGCGGGTAAAACGTAGCGATGATGAAAGGCGCACTCGGCGATTGTTGCCGACTGCTCACGGCACTACACTGGCCCGTCATTCGATACTCAACAGTTCAGAAATTACAATTTCGTACAAGGATTGCCTCTTATGCTGCGCAAACTCTCACTGGCGATTGCCGTGTCTTGTGCGTCCAACGGAGTGGTCTGGGCAGCGGATGTGCCCACGACGGTGAAGACCGATCTGGTCAGCGTCTACCAGGAAGCGGTAGACAACAACGCCGATCTTGCTGCCGCCCGCGCCGATTATGGCGCCCGCCGCGAAGTGGTGCCCCAGGCCCGCGCCGGCCTGCTGCCGAACCTCTCGGCCGGTGCCGAGATGCTCAGCACACGCACCAAGCTCGACGAGCCGTCGACCACCAGCAACCGCAGTGGCAACTCGTGGAACGCCACCCTTTCGCAGCCGATCTTCCGCGCCGACCGCTGGTTCCAGCTGCAGGCAGCCGAGGCGGTCAACGAGCAGGCGGCGCTGGAGCTGTCGGCGACCGAGCAGAACCTGATCCTGCAGACCGCGCAAAACTACTTCGCGGTGCTGCGCGCCCAGGACAACCTGGCCGCGACCAAGGCCGAGGAAGCCGCCTTCAAGCGCCAGCTCGACCAGTCCAATGAACGTTTCGACGTCGGCCTTTCCGACAAGACCGACGTGCTGCAGTCCCAGGCCAGCTACGACACCGCGCGCGCCAACCGGATCATCGCCGAGCGCCAGGTGCAGGATGCCTTCGAGGCGCTGGTCACCCTGACCAACCGCGAGTACAGCTCGATCCAGGGTGTGGTCCACACCTTGCCGATCCAGGTGCCGACCCCCAACGACGCCAAGGCCTGGGTGGAAACCGCCGGGCGCCAGAACCTCAACCTGCTGGCCACCAACCATGCCGTCGACGCCGCCGAGGAAACCCTGCGCCAGCGCAAGGCCGGGCATGCGCCGACCCTCGATGCGGTGGCCCGCTACGAGAAAGGCGACAACGACAACTTCGGCTTCAACAACCCCTCGCCCTTCCCCGGCCAGCGTTACGGCGGCGACGTTGAACAGACCAGCATCGGCCTGCAGCTGAATATCCCGATCTACAGCGGCGGCCTGATCAGCTCGCAGGTGCGCGAGGCCTACCAACGCCTGAGCCAGAGCGAGCAGCAGCGCGAAAGCCTGCGCCGCCAGGTGGTGGAGAACACCCGCAACCTGCACCGCGCCGTGAACACCGACGTGGAGCAGGTGCAGGCGCGCAAGCAATCGATCATTTCCAACCAGAGCGCACTGGAAGCGACCGAAATCGGCTACCAGGTCGGTACCCGCAATATCGTCGACGTGCTCGATGCCCAGCGCCAGCTGTACACGTCGGTGCGCGACTACAACAACAGTCGCTATGACTACATCCTCGACAACCTGAGCCTGAAGCAGGCCGCCGGCACCCTGAGCCCGCAGGATTTGATCGACCTCAAGCGCTACCTGAAGGCCGACTACAACCCGGACAAAGACTTCCTGCCACCGGACCTGGCAGCCGCTGCCGCCAAGAACTTCGAGCGCAAACCCTAAGCTGACGGCTCGGCCCTGAAGGGGCGTCTCTTCAGGGCTCACCTAGCATTTCTACCAGTTACGCAGCTTTGCACATCCTCCTACATTCGCCGAAAGCGTTCGCCAACATCGGCCAATGAGGATGGAAAGAACATGAACTGCAAGCAGAACCAGCAGCACCCGGACTTCATCTACCTGGACAAGACCGGCGAGGTCGGCACCGTCAGCCTCGCGCCGGGATCCAACGACTTGCTGCTCCTTACCGGCAACTCGGCCTTGGAGGACAGCGCCTTTACCGTGGCGAGCCTGGATCGCGAAAAACAGGAAACCTTGCTGGCCACGCACTATTTCGAGCCAGGTGACGAGCTGTTCTTCGGGCTATCGGCCCAGCCCCGCCAAGACGACACCCTGTTTCTCGCCGGCGCGCTGTGGGGCGATGATCTCTATCCGGCGTTTGCAAGGCTCAAATCGACCGGCCCGCTGGACACCTCGTTTGGTGACTGTGGCACCAAGGTCCTGCGTGACCTGGCATCGAGGCAGGCTACCCCGGCCAGGGCCTTGAGCGTCCAGACAACGGCGATGGCGAGCTACGCAACCCCCTCTCCTACCGCTCACATCCCCCTGCCGGGCGGTGGTTACCTGGTTGCGTCGGCAGAAACCGGTTACTTGCTGCGCCTCAAGGAAAACGGCGACCTCGACAGCAGCTTCGGCGATGGCGGCAAGCTCAAACCAGCGCCACACGGCGCCGAGGGCTTCGAACTGACCAATGCTGCGCTGCGCAGCGAAGACGTGATCGTGGTCATCGGCAATGCTGGCGCCAAGGGCATCATTGCCACCTACGACATGTCCGGCAGGCCGATCGATGGTTTCAACGGCAAGGGTGTGGTGACGTTCGAGCATGAAGACAGCGTGAACCTGATGAACCTGACCTTCTCGCCCGACCAGAGCGCGTTTACGATCGTGGGCATGACCCATGTGAATGGCCGACGAAGGGCGCTGGTGGCGCGGTTCGATGCCCTCGATGGCAGCCTCGATGCGGGCTTCAACAACGGGCGCCCCTTCCACCTCGAGCTCAAAGGCTACGAGACCTCGTTCCTGCAGGTGGCCTCGCGACTGAACAAGGGCCAGGAGGAGCGAATCTACGCTGTTGGTGGCGTCATTGCCTTCCCCACCCCGGGTTTCGTCGCTGCCGCTTTCGACAAGCATGGCCTGGTGCAGGAAGAATTCCCGGAAAGCGTGGTAATCGGCAAGGAAACCACGCTGGCAAACAGCATGCTGCTGCTGCAGGACCCTCCCCGCCTGGTAGTCGGCGGAGGGGTCCGCATGAAGGACAGCAATGACTTCCAGGGCTTCGTGGCCCTCTATCCACTCAGCCTGTGACAAGCCGCCCCAGGGCGTCCAGCAACCGCTGCAGCGCCCCCTGATTACGCTGCATCACCGCCTGCCCGGCCGCGCCCATGCGCCGGGCATCCTGCGGCAGCTCGATGAGCCGCCGCACGGCCTCTGCCAAGCCATCGGCATCATCCACCTGCTGCAGGGCGCCTGCCTCGCGCAGCATCGCGCTGATCTCCAGGAAGTTGAACACGTGCGGCCCCATGATCACCGGCAACGCCAAAGCCGCAGGCTCGAGCGGGTTGTGCCCGCCGGTGGCGACCAGGCTGCCGCCGACGAAGGCGATGTCGGCCAGCGCATACAGGAACAGCAGCTCGCCCATGGTATCGCCCAGCAGCACCCGGGTCTGGGCGTCGACCGCCGTGCCGGCGGAGCGGCGTACCGTGGCGAACTGCTGGCTGCACAGGGCGTGCACCGCATCGAACCGCTCGGGGTGGCGCGGCACCAGGATGAGCAGCGCATCGCCGTGCACCTGCAGCAGCTTCTGGTGCGCCTGCAGGATCAACGCATCCTCGCCCTCATGGGTACTGGCGGCGATCCACACCGGGCGCTGGCTCGCGCCCCACTGCTCACGCAGCGCCCTGGCGCGCGGCAGCAGCTGCGCGTCGACCTTCAAGTCGAACTTGATCGAACCTGTCACCTGCACGCACTCGGCACGGGCGCCCAGGTCGCGAAAGCGCTGCGCCTCGGTTTCGGTCTGCACGGCGATCAGGTTCATCTCGGCGAGCATGGGCCGGGTCAGCTTGGCAAAGCGTGCATAGCCACGGGCCGAGCGCTCGGACAAGCGGGCGTTGGCCAGGGCCACCGGGATGCCGCGCTTGGCGCACTGATGGATGTGGTTGGGCCACAGCTCGGTTTCCATGATGATGCCCAGGCAGGGGCGCACATGGTCGAGAAAGCGCCCCGCCGCCCACGGCAGGTCGTAGGGCAGGTAGCAATGCTGGATGCGCGGTTCATCGGCGAACAGCGCGCGAATGCGCTCGGAACCGGTCGGGGTCATGCAGGTGAGCGTGATCGGCAGGTCCGGGTAGTCCTTGAGCAGCGCGCGCACCATGGGCGCGGCCGCGATGCTTTCGCCGACCGACACCGCATGCACCCAGATGCCGCCCTGGCGCATGGCCGGCAGGTTGCGGGCAAAGCGCTCACCGATGCGCTGGCCATAGGCCGGCGCCTTGCGGGCACGCAGGTACAGGCGCAGCGCAACCAGTGGCAGGCCCAGGTGAAACAGCAGGGTATAGAGAGTTCTGTTCATGGCGGCGAAGTCTACCCGATCGCACGCAGGTGTACCGCAAAGCGCTCGGCCAACCATTGCGCGGCCGGGCCCAAGGGCTCGTCGCGGCGCCAGGCCAGCTCCACCACCAGGGCAGGTGGGCGCCATTCGCTGTGCAGTTCGACCATCTGCGCCTGGTAGGTGGGGTACTGCACCACATGCCGCGGTAGCCAGGCCCAGCCCAGGCCGCGCATCAGCAGCTCGGCCATGGCGTAGAAGCTGTCGGCGCGCCAGACCTGCGGGCTGATCGCCTCGCCGCCAGGGTAGCCGCTCTGCTGCGGGGTGATGAGCAACTGGCGGTGGCGCGCCAGCTGCTGGCGGGTGACCCGGCCTTCACGCGCCAGCGGATGGTCGACCGCACACACCGTGACCATCTCCACGCTGCCCAGGGTGCGCCGCTCCAGCGCGGCGGGCATGCTTTCGTGGTGGAAGAACAACCCCAGGTCCGCGCGCCGCTCCGCCAGCTTGCGCGCCACGTCGCCCTGGGCACCGCTGGCCAGTTGCACTTCCAGGTGCGGGTAGCGGCTGGCCAGCTCGTCGAGGCTGTCGATGACCGGCTGGTAAGGCATGGCTTCATCCTGAGCCACCCGCAACAGCGCTTCCTGGCCACGCATCAGGGCCAGCGCCCGGCCATCCAGGTGCTCGCACTGGCGCAACAGTTCACGGGCATCCTGCAGCAGCGCCGTGCCGTTTTCGGTGAGTTTGGGCTGCCGGCCACTGCTGCGCTCGAACAGGGTGACGCCCAGATCGGCTTCCAGCAGCGCAATGGCATTGCTGACCGCCGATTGCGCCTTGCGCTGCTCGCGCGCAACGGCAGAAAACGACCGCAGTTCGGCCACTCGGGCGAACAGGCGCAGTTGCTCCAGGTCCCAACGTTCTGCCATCAACCTATCTCCCATAACGATAGGTAATGACTTTACCGCATCCGAGGGGCGTCTAGAATGCTCGACCAGTCACCGGAGAATCGCACCATGAACGCCTACACCTACCTCGCCATCGCCATCTGCGCCGAAGTCATCGCCACTGCCTCCATGAAGGCGGTGAAGGGCCTGAGCACGCCGTTGCCGTTGCTGCTGATGGTGGTCGGCTATGGCATCGCGTTCTGGATGCTGACCCTGGTGGTGCGCAGCATCCCGGTGGGCATCGCCTATGCGATCTGGTCAGGCCTGGGCATCGTGCTGATCAGCGTGGCCGCCCTGGTGGTCTACGGGCAGAAGCTGGATGTGCCGGCGATGCTGGGCATGGCGATGATCGTTGGCGGGGTGGTGGTGATCCAGCTGTTCTCGAAAACTGCCGGGCATTGATGCGGGCTGTATACTTGCCAGCTGTCCCAGTCTTCGAGGTACCGCCATGCCAACCGCCATTTCCACTGACGTGCTGATCGTCGGCGCCGGGGTCGCAGGCCTGTGGCTCAATGCCCGGCTGCGTCGCCTGGGCTATTCGACCGTGCTGGTGGAACGCGCCAGCCTCGGCGGCGAGCAGACCATCAAGTCCCAGGGCATCATCCACGGCGGCACCAAGTACGCCTTGCACGGCGCCCTGACCGGCGCCTCCGAGGCCATCGCCGACATGCCGCGGCGCTGGCGCGAAGCGCTGGCGGGCAGCGGCGAGCTCGATCTCGGCCGCACCCGCCTGCTGTCCGATGCGCATTACCTGTGGTCGCCCGGCACCCTGGCCGGCAACCTCACCAGCTTCTTCGCCAGCAAGGCCGTGCGTACCCGGGTCGAACAGGTCAAGGGCGAGCAGCTGCCGCCGGCCCTGCAGGACCGCGCCTTCAAGGGCAAGGTGTATCGCCTGGCCGAGCTGGTGATCGACGTGCCCAGCCTGCTGGCCAACCTGGCCGAACTGGCAGGAGACAGCCTGCTGGCCGGCGAGCGCATCGAACCGCTGCGCGAAGGCGACGAACTGCTCGGCCTGCGCGTCGACGGCCGCGAGATCCGCGCCCAGCGCGTGGTGCTGAGCGCAGGCGCCGGCACCGAGGATCTGTTACACGCCCTGGGCCTGCAGCAGCCCGCCATGCAGACACGCCCACTGCACATGGTCATGGCCAAGGGCGCCAACCTCAAACCGCTCTATGCCCACTGCCTGGGCGGCGGCACCAAGCCCAGGGTGACGATCACCACCCACCCGGCCGCCGATGGCCAATGGGTGTGGTACATGGGCGGCGACCTGGCCGAAGCCGACGGGGTCGCCCGCGAGCCCGCCGCGCAGATTGCCGCCGCGCAGAAGGAAGTCGCTCAGTTGCTGCCGTGGGTCGACCAGAGCCAGGTACGCTGGGCCACCCTGCGGGTGGATCGCGCCGAACCTGCGCAGTCCGGCCTGGTACGCCCGGACAACGCGTTTCTCGCCGACCAGCAGCGCCTGCTGGTGGGCTGGCCGACCAAGCTGGCCCTGGCACCGGACTTCAGCGACCGGGTGCTCAACCACCTGGAACGCGACGGCATCCGCCCCCAGGCCCAGGCCGACCTGGCCGACCTGCCACGCCCGCCCCTCGGCGTAGCGGCCTGGGAGCAACTGCTGCCATGACCCTGCCGACCCTGCACGACTTCCACCGCCCCCTGGGCAGCACCGGCTTCAGCGTATCGCCCCTGGGCCTGGGCACGGTCAAGCTCGGCCGCGACCAGGGCGTGAAATACCCCTCCGGCTTCACCATCCCCGGCGACGACGAAGCCCGCCTGCTGCTGGCCCAGGCCCGCGAGCTGGGCATCAACCTGATCGACACGGCGCCAGCCTACGGTCGCAGCGAGGAACGCCTGGGCCCGCTGCTGCGCGGCCAGCGCGATGAATGGGTGATCGTCAGCAAGGTCGGTGAAGAGTTCGAGAACGGCCAGTCGCACTTCGACTTCAGTGCCGCCCATACTCGCCGCTCGGTGGAACGCAGCCTGCAGCGCCTGGAAACCGACCGCATCGAACTGGTACTGGTGCATTCCGACGGCAACGACCTGGCGATCCTCGAGCAGACCGAGGTTTACCAGACCCTTGCCGCGCTCAAGCAGGAAGGCAAGATTCTTGGCTTCGGCCTCTCTGGCAAGACCGTGGCCGGCGGCCTCAAGGCCCTGGAGCAAGGTGATTGCGCGATGGTCACCTACAACCTCAACGAGCAGGCGGAGCGCCCGGTGCTGGACTACGCTGCCGAACACGGCAAGGCCATCCTGGTGAAGAAGGCCCTGGCCAGCGGGCATATCTGCCTGGCGCCCGGTGTCGACCCGGTACAGGCCAGCTTCGAGTTGCTGTTCTCCCACCCGGGCGTGAGCAGTGCTATCGTCGGCACCATCAATCCGTTGCACCTGGCCCATAACGTGGCCACCGTCGCCCGCATCCTGGGCCAGCATTGAGTTGACCCCACCCCAGGGCCTGGAAACGGGCCCGACGCAAGGAGGAGCCTCGTGCCGCGTACCCTGATCCGCAAGAACCCGAGCAACTTCAAGACCCTGCCACTGCATGTCGAGGCCACGGCCGAAAGCCTGGTCTACCAGAGCATCGGCATGCCGCTGAACTTCGCCCAGACCCAGCAGCGGCGCAAGGCCATCCAGCTGCCTGACAACCAGCGCTTCGTGGTCGAGCTGGCCAACCTCGGCGTTTCAGTGCGCCTGACCCTGCACTGGCAGCAGCGTGATTACTGGGTGCTGGTCCGGCAACGCCGCCAGGACCGTGGCGATGTGGTGCTGAAGCTGATTTCGGGCTATGTCCCGGCCCAGGAACTCAACCTGCCGCTGCACACTGCCGTGCAGGAAGTGGCCGAGGAATGCCTGCTGGAAACGCCAGAGGGCTGGCTGGGCGGGCGCTTCAACGACACCTGGCTGCCGGCGCCTTATGCCGCAGCCCTGCATTACCGCGAAGCTCTGCCCTTCGTGCTGACGCCAGAATCCGGCGCCGCCCGCGCCGTACATTGCGGCAACCTGATGCTGTTGGAGCGCCCGCGTGCCTATGTTCACCTGCCAACGGCATCGTTGCAGCTGATCTACGACATGCGCCTGCAAGTGCCCAAAGAAGCCAAGAAGCTGAGCCTGTTCCACGTCGATGAACGGCTCGAAGGCGGGCAGCTGGTGGCACGGCTGAACCGCAAACGGCCAGACCTGTACCTGATGCCACTGCAAGAGGGTCAGCCACTGGCCGAGCTGTACACGCTGAAGAAGGACGAACTGGTGCCGGCGAGCACCCGCGGGCTGTACCTGGCCGAAAGCTTTGCCAGGCAGAGCGGCTGGGTAGTTGCCGAGGAGCGCATCCGCTGGAAGGACTGGGTGAAGCAGCAGGGCCTGGTGGAGCGCAAGGCCGAGCCGGCCTCACACCTGCAGCGCTTTGGCGACAAGGCGCGGGCGCTGCTGGAGCGGGCGCGCACTACCCTGCACAAGTGATACCGGGCTGCTTGGCAGCCCGATCGCGAGGTAGGAGCCGGCTTGCCGGCGATTGGGCCGCAGGACGGCCCCGGCTACATCAGTTCTTGCGGATTTTCTCGACGATCGCCGTGGTCGAGCTGTTCTCGACCAGCCCCAGCACTTTCACCGTGCCGCCATAGGCGCGGACGATATCGGCGCCGACCACCTGGTCGATGCCATAGTCACCGCCCTTGACCAGCACATCCGGCTTGACCTGGCTCAGCAGGTTTTCCGGCGTGCCTTCGGGGAAGCTGATGACCCAGTCCACCGCACCCAAGCCCGCCAGCACCGCCATGCGCCGGTCGACGCTGTTGATCGGCCGACCCGGCCCTTTCAGGCGGCTGACCGACGCATCGTCGTTGACCGCGACGATCAAGCGATCGCCCTGGGCGCGCGCCTGCTCGAGGTAGGTCACGTGGCCGGCATGCAGGATGTCGAAGCAACCGTTGGTGAACACGATCTTCTCGTTGTGCGCACGCGCGTCGTCGATCGCCAGCAGCAGCTGCTCCAGGCCAAGCACACCACGCTCGGAACCTTCCTCGCGCTGGATCGCGCGGCGCAGTTCAGGTGCGCTGATGGCCGCGGTACCCAGCTTGCCAACCACGATGCCGGCCGCGAGGTTGGCCAGGGCCACGGCATGCGGCAGGTCTTCACCCGCGGCGATGGCCGCCGCCAGGGTGGAGATCACGGTATCGCCGGCACCGGTCACATCGAACACTTCACGGGCACGGGCCGGCAGGTGCAGCGCCGGCTGGCCGATGCGCAGCAGGGTCATGCCATGCTCGCCACGGGTCACCAGCAAGGCACCCAGGTCCAGGTCCTGCAGCAGCTGCAGGCCCTTGGCGACCAGTTCGGCCTCGTCGGCGCAGCGGCCGACGATGGTTTCGAACTCGCTGAGGTTCGGGGTGATCAGGCTGGCGCCACGGTAGATGGAGAAATCCTTGCCCTTGGGGTCGGCCAGCACCGGAATGCCCTTGGCACGGGCGGCCTGGATCAGGCTCTGGTGGTTCTTCAGCGCGCCCTTGCCGTAGTCGGACAGCACCAGCACCTTCACGCCCTCGAGCAGGCTGTCGACTTCCGTGCCCAGCGACAGCGGGTCGGTGGCGAAGGGTTCTTCGAAATCGATGCGCAGCAGTTGCTGGTGGCGGCTCATGACCCGCAGCTTGACGATGGTCGGCTGGTGAGCGATGCGCTGGAACACCGAACGCACGCCGGCGGCCTGCAGGCTGTTGGCCAGGCTGTCGGCGGCCTCATCCTGGCCGGTCACGCCGATCAGCGAAGCCGGCGCGCCCAGGGCGGCGATGTTCAAGGCAACGTTGGCCGCGCCGCCGGGGCGATCCTCGATCTGATCGACCTTGACCACCGGCACCGGCGCTTCAGGCGAAATACGCGAAGTACCGCCATGCCAGTAGCGGTCGAGCATGACATCGCCGACCACCAGTACCGGGGCTTGATCGAAACGCGGCATGGACAACTTCATGGGCAACCCATATGAAAATAATGAACAGGGGCAGGATATTAGCACAGGGCAGACGAGGGCTTTACGGCCAGATCGGGCCCTGGAAAATTCCAGTGACAATCGGGGCCGCAAGGCCCCGATCAAGGTAGGCTCAGGTGATATCGGCCTTGGTCGGCTCGTCCAGGCCCATGGCATGCAGGCGGGCATAATGGCCATTTGCAGCCAACAGCTCGGCATGGGTGCCACGCTCCACCAGGCGGCCCTGGTCCATGACCAGGATCTGGTCGGCCTTCTCGATGGTCGACAGGCGGTGAGCGATCACCAGGGTGGTACGGCCTTGCATCACGTGGTCCAGCGCGGCCTGGATATGCCGTTCGGATTCGGTGTCCAGGGCCGAGGTCGCTTCGTCGAGGATCAGCAGCGGGGCGTTCTTCAGCAAGGCCCGGGCAATTGCCAGGCGCTGGCGCTGGCCGCCGGAGAGCAGCACGCCGTTTTCGCCCACCTCGGTGTCGAAGCCTTTGGGCAGGCGGTCGACGAACTCCTTGGCATAGGCGTCGGCCGCTGCCGCTTCGATGTCCGCGCGCGGGGCGCCGGCCAGGTCACCATAGGCGATGTTGTTGGCCACCGTGTCGTTGAACAGGGTCACATGCTGGGTCACCTGCGACACGTGCTTGCGCAGGTTGCGCAGGCGATAGTCCTCGATTTCCACGCCATCGAGCAGGATCTGCCCTTTGCTGTGGTGATAGAAACGCGGGATCAGCGCCGCCAGGGTCGACTTGCCGCTGCCAGAGCGGCCCACCAAGGCAATCATCTGCCCAGGTTCGGCGACGAAGCTGATATCGCTGAGCACTTCGCGCTCGGTGTTCGGGTAGGTGAAGCTCAGGTTGCGCACTTCCAGGCGCCCCTGCACGCGCTCCTTCTCGACCGTGCCGGTATCGAGCTCAGGCTCCTCGTCCAGCTGCTCGAAGATGCTCTCGGCGCCGGCCAGGCCTTTCTGGATGGTCGAGCTGACTTCCGAAAGCTGGCGGATCGGCTTGGGCAGCAGGCCCGCGGCCGTGATGTAGGCCACCAGGTCACCGGCGGTGGACTCACCGCGCAGGAACAGCACCAGGAACATCAACGCGGCCATGGCGCTGTAGATCACCAGCTGCAGCATCGGCGTATACAGCGAACCGGTCTTGGTCATGCGCAGCTGCTTGTCGGTGTTGCTCTGGCTGGCGCGACCGAAGCGCTGCTGCTCGTAGGCTTCGCCGCCGAAGCTGCGCACCACGCGGTAACCCTGGATGGTTTCGGACGCGACGTGAGTCACGTCGCCCATGGCCACCTGGATCTTCTTGCTCTGCTTGCGGAATTTCTTGCTGGCGACGCTGACCATCACCGCGATTACCGGCAGGATGGCGACCATCACCAGGGTCAGGTGCCAGTTCATCCATAGCAGGTAGGCGAACAGGAACACCACCGTCAGGCCTTCACGGATAACCACCTTGATCGCGTCAGTGGCGGCGCCGGTGACCATGGTCACGTTGAAGGTGATGCGCGAGATCAGGTGCCCGGAGTTGTGGGTGTCGAAGTAGCGGTTGGGCAGTACCAGCAGCTTGTTGAACAACTCGACGCGCAGGTCATGCACCAGGCACAGGGAAACCTTGGCCAAAAAATAGTTGCCCAGGAACGACCCCAGCCCCTGCCAGGCGGCGATCAGGATGATCAGCAGCGGCACCGCCTGCAGCAACTGCAGGTCGCGCAGGTACGGCACATTGGGGAACAACACCGCTTCGGGGTTGCTCAGGCCATCGACGAAGTATTTCAAGATGCCGGCCAGCATGGGCTGGGTCGAGGCAAAGATCACGAAACCGATGATGCTCAGCAAGAAAATGCCGACATAGGGTTTCACGTAGCTCAGCAGCCGGAAGTAGATCTTCAGGCTGGAGGAGTGCTCCGCCGGTCGCGGTGTTTCGGCCATCATCGAGCTCGCTGTTCAGGTTGAACCGGAAATTTTACCACAGGCGCCCTTTTCGGCACGCCCCCAGGGTAACAACATGGCCAGGCCGACCGTCAGCCAGCTGACGAACCACTCGGCGCGCGGGGTTCCGCTGATGCTGGCGGCATCGAACTGCATGGCCAGTGTGGAGTAGACCCACAGCGCAAGCAGGATCTTGCCCATCAGGGTATCCCGGGCACGCACGATTTCGCCCAGGGTGAACAGCCAGGCGGCGATCCACAGCAGCATCCCCGGCAGGCCTATCTCGATCGCGACGTGGGTGAACATGTTGTGCGAGTGATCGAACACCATCCCCACCGTACTCACATCGTATTCAGCACCCAGCCCCAACCCTGTCCAGGGACGTTCGCCGATCATCTGCAGCACCGCCTGGAAAATCTCCGGGCGGTAAGAGGAGCCACGCTGGGTGATAACGTCGTAGACAAAGAAAAAGGCAAGACCGGTGGCGAGCAATGCCAACACCGCGAAGAGGCGGCTGTGACGATCACGGAACCACAGCGGCGCAAGCACCACGGTGATCAGCAACGCCAACACCCCGCCACGGCTCTGGCTGAGCGCAACGAACGCCCCCAGGCAGGCCAATGCCAGCACCCAGCCAAGCTGGGCTGCGCGCTGCCGAGGCATTTGATAGAGCAGCATCAGCACGGCCGCCCCTATTACATAGGCGCCGAGAATCGGGTGCGATATTTCACCGATGCCTTCGAGACGAGCCAGCAATGGCTGGCCCTGCATGCCATAGAACTTGACGATAGAGATCAATGCGGCAATGGCCAGCAAGCCAGCACCGAGCTGCAGCAAGCAGCGAATGCGCGCCAGCCCGGCCTGGGCCAGCAAGGGGAACGCCAGCAGAAACACCAGGATGTAGACCAGCCGCTTCACCTCACGCCCGGGCTGCGGCGCAGTCGACCACACCAGCGTCAGCCCCGCCCATACCATCAATGCCAGCAGAGAGGCCCATAGCGCCGGCTGGCGCCGGAACGCTTGTAGATACACCGCCCGCGCCGACCACGCGAGCACCAAGGTAGGCAGCCATAAAAACAGCACCAGGCCTTGTTGATAAATCTTGTTGCTGGGCGCCAGGGCGATCGCCGCCACGAACCAGACCAAGCCAAAACCCAACCAGGCCCGTGCCCAGTTTTTTTCGTACAACATCCATTCCCCCGGTCACTCAAAAGACACCATCATGGTGCTACCGCATTATTTTCGGCATTATTGCCGGTCATTTTGTTCGCCAGACGACAAGGCTCAATTCATGCAATGCTCCCGGCTCAACCAGGTCGACTTCGATCAGCTGACACTTGGCGCCCAGGTGATAGAGGCAGACAGCCATGGCGCCAAAGTCTACCTGCTCGAGGATGGTAATTTCCTCAAGGTTTTTCGTCGCAAGCGTCTGATTTCATCTGCACTGCTGCGCCCTTACTCACAGCGCTTCATCGACAATGCCGAACGCCTTGCGCAACTGGGCATTCCCACCCTGCAGGTGATCAGCTATCACAAGCTCGACCTGCCAGGGCGCACGGCGGTGCTGTACCGCCCGCTGCCGGGGCGCACGCTGTTGCAGATGTCGCGCGATGCCGACTTCAGCTGGGCCACCTACCTGCCGCGCCTGATCGAACTGATTCGCCAGCTGCACCGCAGCGGGGTGTATTTCCGCTCGCTGCACCTGGGCAATGTGGTGGTCACGCCTGATGATCGCCTTGGCCTGATCGACGTGGCAGACATGCGTTTCCTGCGCCCGCCGCTGTCGGCACGGATGGTTCGGCGCAATGTGCAGCACATGGTGCGCTACATCGAACGGGAGAAGCTCGGTGACCGCTTCCCGCTCGCCGACTTCGAGGCGGCCCTGCTGGCGCGCTGACCTCAGCCGCGCAGCAGGCTCGCCGAGCCATGCTGGAAGGCCCGCCAGGCCGCCTCCGGCGCCAGCGCCTGGTGCTGTCTGGCGGCCAGGGCCGCCGCGCCACACGCATTGCAGTGCGCGATGGCATCGGCCCAGGCATCGAGATCGCCAACCGGCAGGTAGCGCCCCGCGCCTTCGAGCTGCTCGTGAAATACCGGCAAGTCACTGCAGACTACCGGTACATCGGCCATCACTGCCTCTTGCACCACCAAACCCAGCCCTTCGGCACGGGACGGCACCAAAAGCCAGTCGAGCGCGTTGTAGAGCTGGCGCAGGTCATCGCGGTAGCCGCACAGGTGCACCCGCTCGCGCAAGCCCAACGCCTCGACCCGCGCCTGCAGCGCCCCACGCAACGGGCCGTCGCCGATAATCGCCAGGTGCAAGTGCGGTTGCAGGGCCGCGCCTTTGGCAAATGCCTCGATCAACATATCGAAACCTTTGCTCTCCACCAGCCGGCCCACGGCGCCAATCACCTGCTCGCTACCTGAGGGCAAGGCCAGCGCCTGCCGCGCCTGCTCCCGGTTCATCAAGGCGTGACGGAAGGTTTCTGGCTCCAGAGCCATGCGCAAGGTCTGCACTGGCCGGCCGAGGTCTCGCTCCAGCGATTGCGCGAGGGTATGCGAAACCGCCGCGATGCTCAGGCGCTCGGCAGGCAATGCACTGAGCAGGCGAATGTCGCTGGCCTGCAAGCGGGTGCGCCCATGGAACAGCACTTTCGCCCGCACGCCAGGAAACTTCTGCAGCAATGGCAGCGCCAGGCGTGCAACGCCAATGCCATCGAGCAACAGTACGTCGGCCTGGGCTTCGGTCAGCCCCTTGCGCAGGCGCATGCGCAGCCACGGGCGCAGCAGGCGCCACAGATGCCGGCCTTTCAGCGCCCGCTGAGGCATATGCCATTCACGCGTGGAGCCCAGCCCACAACACAGGCCACTGCCCAGCAGCAGCCAGTTGCTGATACGGGCATCGGCTCCGGCATTGGACAACACCTGCCGGTGCACCTGGTGGATGGACATGTAGGGCGAACCGCCTGCCCACATCATGTTGACGATGTTCATGGGGTTAGTGCCCCTCTCCCGTTCAAGCCAGGTGGGACAGCGATGTCAGTGAACAAAAAAAGATATTCCCATGCCTACCAAGGCACCCATAACCAGCGTCAATGCCAGCTTTATCCGATCCCTCTGGCGCCGTTTGGCCTTGCGCTGAACCTCTTCGGGCAAGGTTACGTGGCTGCCAAACCCCGTGTGCAAGACTGCATCACCCTCCAGCGATACAGCTGTCAGATTTAACTCAGCATAGCGGCGGGAAAGCGCCTTCTCCCCAGAATAGGCGGCAAATGGCGCACAGCGCTGATAATCGCTCAGGCGACGCAAGCCTGGGTTGAGCGAAAACGCCTGCCACTCGGCCTTATCCGACAACAGAGGGTAGCAAGGCACGCCGGCGATCACCTGGCGATCACCCAGGCGAATGTAAGGGCTGTGGATAGCCAGGTCATGGGCATAGCTGCGCAACCAGACCTGCAGCAGGTCGGGGCGCTCGCCCAGTACCGTGCGGGAATCTTCCACGAAACCCTGGCGATAGAACTGCCAGTCATCCTCACAGTGGAAGATGTAAGGCGTCTTGACCCGGCTGTAGGCCAGGTCGATGGACGGCAACTGCCCAAGCTTTGGGCGGTTGACGAACACCGTGCAATACGGTTTCCAGTGCTCGGGCACAGCGCCGTGCACGGCATCGTCCCCCGAGTCTTCGGTAATCAATACTTCACGTATAGGCGCGGTGTTATAGCGATCGAAACTCTCAAGGGTGTCCTTGAGCAGGTCGAATCGGCCGCAGCTGGTCACGACAAGCGTGACATCACTTTCTTCAGAAAAGCGCACCGGACTCCCTCCGCATTGCGACAATCGACTTCCCGTTCCCGGTCCGTGAGCACGAAAGTTCTTTTAGTTAAATTCCCAACTTCAAGCGCAACCGCTGCCATGCGGACAGGGGTGGGTGCGGCCTCAGTGCCGGGCGCATGTGGTCGACGATGCTACGGCCAACTTCGGCAAAACTGAAACGGGAAACTGCCAAATGGCGCCCGTTTTCTGCAATCTGCCGGGCCAACGCAGGGTCGGCGCGCAACGTTTTCAGCTTCGCCTGCAGGGTCGGAATGCTGTCGTAGAACACCACGTTGTGCATGTCCTGCAGGCCCAGGGCGCGGTTTTCTTCCTCGCCCTGGTCGAATGCCAGCAGCACGCAACCGCAGGCCATGGCTTCGAAATTCTTGATCATGTACTCGCCCATGCCGACATCGGCACTGACGAAAAAGCGGATGCGGTTGAGGGTGTTGCAGTAGTCCTCGCCCGACTTGGTGCGGGTCACCACCAGGTTTTCCACCCGCCCCAGCTCGTCCAGCAGCGCCTTGCGCCCGCTGTAGGCGACGCTGTTGGTGCTGCCGACGAAGGCCAGTTCGATGTCACGCTCGCGGCCCTGGTCGTTGAGCAGCTGCTCATCGTAGCCCTTGGGCACGAAGACCGCATCGAACCCTTCCTGGCGCAGCCGCTCGCTGACCATGTAGCCGGAGCTGATGACCCGCGCCCACGGCAACTTGCGGTAATGGGCGCTGAACTTGCCGGTGTACTTGCAAGGGATGTAGTTCTGGTAGGCATCGTGTTCGAGGATGACCAGGTTGGGCACCGTGCGGATGAATGCGACCTGGCGGATTTCCTGCTTGAAGCGCAGGAAGAAGACGATGCGGTCATAACGTTCGACCTGCACTTCACGCTTGAAGTAGCGGCGCAGGTTGCGCTGGTCTTCGCTGGTCAGCCAGCGCAAGTCGCACTCGCAGTTGGCCGCGACGCCGTCGTACAGGCGATCGAGGATGGCCCGCTGTTCCTTCTGCACCAGAAATAGGACTTTCATTGCTTTCCTTTGGCGCTCTGCGCCTTCGCGGTCAACCATCGGCGTTGTTACAGCTCGCGGCGCCAGAACAGTTCATGGCGGCGCACGGCCTTGCGGAAGAATTCGTTCTCGCCGTAGGGCGAAGGCCGCCGCCCAGCCAGCCAGCGCTGCAGCAACCGGCGCAGGCGACGCTTGAACGGCGCCCGGGGCTGCAGGTCGTGCATCATGCCCAGGGCCATGGCCTTGTCGCGCTGGGTCGGCAGGTCCAGCACCAAGGTGCACGGCGCCCAGGCCTGCTCGGCGCTCATTTGCGGCGGCAGGGCCACGCCATCGCCGCTGTCACCCATCGGCCAGCGGTCGTTGTCATGCAGGTGGTTGGCGTAGCACAGCAGCGTCTGCGGCTGCCACGCCAGGCCCTGCAGGGCCTCCAGCACAGCGGCCTGGGCACAGATATGGTCGGGGTGGGGGTCGAGCTGCGGGTGTGGCATGACCAGCACCTCGGGCTTGGCCATCTCCAGCAGCGCACGCAGGTCGGCCAGCAGGTTGTGCCAAGTTGGCGCGCCATCGCTGTCACCCGGCAACGGGAACGGGTTGAACTGGCGGAACGGGCGAATATCGGCCATGTCCGCTTCGCGGGAGGGGGCCGGGGTATCCGGCGCGGCCTGCATGGCAGGCAGCTGCAGGCAGAAGTAGCCCAGCTGCAGGCAATGCGATTCCGGCACCCCGGCCCAGCGCGGCACGGCAATGCTGTCCCAGGCGCGCAGGCGGCCTTTGAGGCGGGCGGCCTCGGCCTTGGCCAAGCCCATCTGCTGATAATGCTGGGCCTCGATCTCGCCAGCGGTCAGGGTCACCACCCAGGTTTCGTCTGCCTGGCTGTACAAGCCGTAGGCCGCCAGTTCCGCATCATCGGCGTGCGGCGCAATCACCATCACCCGGCGCCGTTGCAGCTCGACACTGGGCGTTACCCACAGGCGCGGCTCGCCCAGCACGCGGCAATGACGCCCACGCACGCGCAGCGTACCCGCCTGCAGCGGTGTGGCCAGCCCGGTCAGGTTGAGAAAGCGCACCCCATCCACGCCCCGCTCGAACGCCTGGCTGTCGCTGCCCGAATCGGCCAGCAGCTCGACGCGCGGGTCGAGAAAACGCCCCAGCCAGCCGCTTTTTACCCGCACTTCGAGAATCAGCGTTTCATCGCCTTGCAGCACCGTGTCGGCCTTGAGCAGCCCGCCACGCCAGGTGACGGCGCCTTCACGGGTGTGCTCGCCAAAGCGGTAGGCATAGTCTTCGTTCGGTGCATAGAACAGGTGATCGGCGAACCAGGCCTCGTGCGCGGCCCACAGCAATGGCAGCAGCAACAGCGGCAGCCACCACCAGGCGAACACGCCCAGGCACACCAGCGCGACCAGGCCAGCAAGCAGGCCCAGGCGCTTGTTGCGCCGGTGGCGCTTGAGCAACTGCTGCTTGCGACTCACGCCTGGTACACCGGCACGGGGTTGCACCAGCGGTCCTTGTACTCGCGGTCGGCACGACCGAACGAGAACCGCAGCGGCTTGTTGCGCGCCCGGGCATCTTCCCAGGCAGCCTGGGTGTTGAGGAAACTCAGCACGCTGCCGGGGCTGAACGCCTTGGTTTCAGGGTCGACGCCGCCGTTGACGTATTCGACGCTGACCCATTCCGGCGCCTCGACCCGATACACCAGCTGAATGGCGATGGGCTTGTCGTCGAGCATCAGCACCGAGCCGATCAGCAGCTCGCGCAAGCGCTCGATCACCTCGGCCATGCGCTCGGCGCCAGTGGCCGGGAAATTCCAGCGGCGCTGGAACAGGTCCAGGTACATGGCGGCGATCTCGCTGGCACTGAACTCGCTGATCGGGCGCACCACGCCACCCGCCTCTTCCAGCAGGCGCAACTCGCGGCGCTGGTTGTAGCGGAATTTCTTCGACAGGTCTTCAGGCGCCCTGGCCATGGCCAGTTGCTCCTTCTGCGCCTTGAGGCCAGTGAAGCGCCCCTGGCTCAGTTCGGACAGATAGCGCCCGGCATGGCGCAAAGGCGCCGCAGCATCGGCGGCGGCCGGCAGCAGGATCTCGGCATTGCCCAGGTCGAACAGGCCCTTCTTGCCCGCGCGCTTGAGCACCTCCTTGGACAGCGCCAGGTGACGCCCCCAGGCAGGAATGGCCGCCTTCAGCTCGCCTGCCTGGTGCCAGCCCAGGTAACGCACGGGAATCTGCGCCAGCTCAGCGAGCTGTTCGATCACCAGCGGATGGGTTGCCACACTGCCGCCGAAGCGCGCCCAGGCCTGGGCATAGGTGGCGGCATCGATGACCTGCCAGCCGCGCTCGCGAAACGCTTGAATATGATTGAGCATCACGCCTTCGCCACCAACGCACGTACCTGCGGCAATTGCCAGAAGGCCTCGCGCACCGCCTGGTCGGAAAACCGCTGCTGCAGGCGTTGCAGCATGTGCATGGCACACGCCTCGCGCTGCTGCGCATCGAGCTGAGCCATGTGCTGCAGGCCCTGGGCCAATTGCCCTGCGTCGCCGAGCGGGAACAGCATGCCCACGCCCTCGACCACCTCGCGTGCGCCACCGCAGGCCGTGGCCAGCACCGGCACGCCGGCGACCATGGCTTCGAGCAGGACCATGCCGAACGGCTCATGGTCGGAGCTTAGGGCGAACACGTCGAATGCCTGGAAATAGCGGCGCGCATCGGGCACCTGGCCAAGGAAGTCGACCTGCCCGGCGATACCCAGCTCTGCAGCTTGCGCCTTGAGCTTGTCTTCCAGGCGGCCTTTGCCAAGGATGGCCAGGCGTGCGCCAGCCGGCAGCATCGGCAGCGCCTGGGCAAAGCCACGCAGCAAGGTGGCCTGGTCCTTGTCCGGGTGCAGGCGCCCGACGTTACCCACCACCCACGCCTGCGCATCCAGCCCGAGCGCCTCGCGCGCTTCGGCGCGAGGTACCAGGGCCGCTTCCAGGGCCTGGATGTCGATGCGGTTGTACAGGGTCTGGATGCGCTCGGCAGGCCACTGCGCCAAGCAGCGGCGCATGTCGTCACGCACCGCGTCGGACACGCCGAGCAGGCTCAAACGTTTGCTGAACAGGTTGGCGAACAGCCGCCGCCCCTTGCGCTGATAGTCGCCGAAGGCATGGTGCACGCCAATCACCGGCAGGCCAGTCGCCAGCAACGTTATATAGATCGGCTTGAAGCGGTGGGCGATGCAGAAGCTGAAATCGCGCTCGGCAGCAATGCGCCGCAAGGCGCGGATGGCGCCGAGCTTCAGGCCGCGCACGGCCTTGGAGCTGAATTCCAGGAACAGCACCTCGTCCGATGCGCAACCGGCCGCGACCTGCGGGTCGCGGGCGCCGGTGAGAAAGACCGTGGTGACCTTGTAGCCGCTGCCCTGGAACAGGCTGGCGTACTGACGGGCGCAGTCGAGGAACGGCCCGTCATAGCCATGGCAGAACTGCAGCACACGCGGTTCAGAGCGGCTGGTCATACGCGGCCGCGCCGTCCTTGACGACCAGGATGTCTTCCATGATCAGGTACTGCAGGTCCGAACCGAAGAACATGTTCAGGGCATCGGTCGGCGAGCAGATCATCGGCTCGCCGCGGCGGTTCAGCGAAGTGTTCAGCGACACGCCGTTGCCGGTCAGGTCTTCCAGCGCCTTCATCATGTCGTAGTAGCGCGGGTTGTACTCGCGCTTGAGCACCTGGGCCCGCGACGTGCCGTCCTCGTGCACCACTTCCGGTACGCGGGTCTTCCACTCTTCAGCCACTTCGAAGGTGAAGGTCATGAACGGCGCCGGGTGGTCGACCTTGATCATCTGCGGCGCGACGGTGTCGAGCATCGACGGGCAGAAGGGTCTCCAGCGCTCGCGGAACTTGATCTGGTGGTTGATGCGGTCGGCCACGCCTTCGACGCTCGGGCAGCCGATGATCGAACGACCACCCAGCGCACGCGGGCCGAACTCCATGCGGCCCTGGAACCAGGCCACCGGGTTGCCGTCGACCATGATCTTGGCGATCTGCTGCGGCATGTTGTCGAGCTTGCGCCATTTCGGCTGGTTCGGGTGACGGGCGCAGGCGGCGATCACGTCCTCGTTGGAGTACGACGGGCCGAGGTAGACGTGTTCCATCTTCTCGACCGGCACGCCACGGGCGTGGGACACATAGGCAGCGGCACCCACAGCGGTACCGGCGTCGCCGGAAGCCGGCTGGACGAACAGCTCCTTCACGTCGGGACGGGCGATGATCTTCTGGTTGAGCTTGACGTTCAGCGCGCAGCCGCCGGCGAAGGCCAGCTTGCCGGTTTCACGCAGGGTGTCGCCCAGGTAGTGGTCGATCATCTGCAGCGCCAGCTTCTCGAACAGCGCCTGCATGCTGGCCGCATAGTGGATGTACGGCTCGTCGGCGATGTCGCCTTCGCGCTTGGGCCCCAGCCATTCGATCAGCTTGGGCGAGAAGTAGAAGCCCTTGCCCTTCTCTTTATAGCGGCGCAGGCCGATCACGTTGGCGTATTCGGTGTTGATCACCAGTTCGCCGTTCTCGAAGCTGGCCAGGCGCGAGAAGTCATATTTGCTGGCATCGCCATACGGCGCCATGCCCATGACCTTGAACTCGCCATCGAGCATCTCGAAGCCGAGGAATTCGGTGATCGCGCCATACAGGCCGCCCAGCGAATCCGGGTCGAAGAATTCCTTGATCTTGTGGATCTTGCCGTTTTCGCCGTAGCCGAAGAAGGTCGTGGCGTACTCGCCCTTGCCGTCGATGCCGAGGATCGCGGTCTTTTCCTTGAAGCCCGAGCAGTGGTAGGCGCTGGAGGCGTGGGCCAGGTGGTGCTCGACCGGCTCGATCTTGACCTTTTTCGGGTCGAAGCCCAGCTGCTCCAGGCACCAGACGATCTTCTTGCGGTAGCGCTTGTAGCGGCGGTTGCCCATCAGGATGGCGTCGAGGGCGCGGTCCGGGGCGTACCAGTAACGCTTGGCATAGTGCCAGCGGGCCTTGCCGAACAGGCTGATCGGCGCGAACGGGATGGCGACCACGTCGACATCGGACGGCTTGATGCCCGCCTGCTCCAGGCAGAACTTCGCCGACTCGTAGGGCATGCGGTTCTTCGCATGCTTGTCACGCACGAAGCGCTCTTCTTCGGCGGCGGCAATCAGCTTGCCGTCGATGTACAGGGCCGCGGAAGGGTCATGGCTAAGGGCGCCGGACAGGCCAAGAATCGTCAATGCCAAGGGTTTAGCCTCTTCATTCGGTAGAGATGCGCCAGCGGCCTCGTGGGCGGGTGGCGGCTAAAGGGCGAGATTATAACGCAAACAATTCCAACTGGCCCCATCGCCGGCAAGCCGGCTCCCACGGGTTCGCATTACCTGTGGGAGCCGGCTTGCCGGCGATAGGGCCAGTTCGTGAAATGGCTTATTCGGCGATCAGCCAGTCCATCCGGTAGCTGCCCGCCGTCTGCGCCAATTCCTTGGCCAGCCACGGCAGCAGCTCCTTGAGCTCGTCTTCCAGGCCCCATGGCGGGTTGGCGATGGCCAGGCCCGAGCCATTCAGGCCCTGCGGGCTGTCCTGGTGATGCACATAGAGCTCGACCCGCAGCAGCTTGGGCGCGCCCGTGCTGGTCAGGTCCTGGTAGAAGCGGGTCAGCGAGCGCTGGTCCTTGATCGGGTACCAGATCGCCGCGACCGTCTGGCGCATGCGACCGATCGCCTCTTTCATCGAGGTGGTGCAGCGCTTGAGCTCATCGGCCTGCTCGAAAGGCGGGTCGATCAGCATGATCGCGCGCTTCTCCGGCACCGGCAGCAGCGCCCGCGGCACGTGCCAGCCCTCGCCCAAGTGGACCACCACGCGGGGGTCCTTCTTCATGTTTTCCTTGAGCAGCGGGCCGTCTTCGGGGTGCTTCTCGTTGAGCAGCGCACGGTCCTGCTGGCGCATCAGGCGGCGCGCCAGCTCCGGCGAACCCGGGTAGTAGCGCAGCTCACCATCGGCATTCAGGCGCTTGATGATGCGCAGGTAGTCGGCGGCCATCGCCGGCAGGTCATCACGGTTCCACAGGCGCGCGACACCTTCGAGGTATTCACCGGTACGGGTCGCCTGGTCGCCCTGCAGGTCATACAGACCGAGGCCGGCGTGGGTGTCGATATAGGCGAACGGCTGCTCCTTGCGCGACATCAGGGCGATGAGGCGGGTCAGCACGATGTGCTTGAGGACGTCGGCGTGGTTGCCGGCGTGGAAGGCGTGACGATAGTTCATGGAAACTCCTGCGGGGGCGGCAAGTTTACCTCGCCTTGCGCACGGAGTCAGGCCTGGCTGTCGATCGGCGCCGCCGCCATCGCCGGCAAGCCGGCTCCCACACGTTGAGCGCTAGCCTCAAGAGCAGCGCCATACCTGTAGGAGCCGGCTTGCCGGCGATGGCGTCAGGCCAATCACCACGCGTTACTTGTCGGCGTGATAGGCCGCATCAGCCGTTTCAAAGCGCGCAACCATGCCCTTGGACGGGCTGCCCAGCTTGCTCACCAGCACGATGGCGATGCTGGCGAACAGGAAGCCCGGGATAATTTCGTACAGCCCAAGGGTGTCGAACTTCTTCCACAGGATGACGGTCAGCGCACCCACCACGATGCCAGCCAGCGCACCGTTACGGGTCATGCCCTTCCACAGCACCGAAATCAGCACCACCGGGCCGAAGGCGGCACCAAAGCCGGCCCAGGCGTAGGCCACCAGGCCCAGCACGCGGTTTTCCGGGTTGGCGGCCATGGCGATGGCGATCAGCGCCACGGCCAGCACCATCAGGCGGCCGACCCACACCAGCTCGCGCTGGGAGGCATTCTTGCGCAGGAACGACTTGTAGAAGTCTTCGGTCAGGGCGCTGGAGCACACCAGCAGCTGGCAGCTCAAGGTGCTCATCACCGCCGCCAGGATGGCCGACAGCAACACACCGGCGATCCATGGGTTGAACAGGATCTTCGCCAGCTCGATGAACACGCGCTCATGGTTCTCGGTGACCGGGCCCGCCAGCTCAGGGTGCGCGGAGAAGTAGGCGATGCCGAAGAAGCCCACGGCGCAGGTGCCGCCCAGGCACAGGATCATCCAGGTCATGGAGATGCGGCGGGCGTTGGCGATCGACTTGACCGAATCGGCGGCCATGAAGCGCGCCAGGATGTGCGGCTGGCCGAAGTAGCCCAGGCCCCAGCCCATCAGCGAGATGATGCCGATGAAGGTCGCGCCCTTGAACATGTCGAAGTTGGCAGGGTTCTGCGCCTCGATGGCGAGGAAGGTGGTATCGATGCCGCCGGTGGAGATCAGCACGATGATCGGCGTCAGGATCAGCGCGAAGATCATCAGCGAGGCCTGCACGGTATCGGTCCAGCTCACCGCCAGGAAACCGCCGACGAAGGTGTAGGCGATGGTCGCCGCGGCACCCGCCCACAGCGCGGTCTCGTAAGGCATGCCGAAGGTGCTCTCGAACAGACGGGCACCGGCGACGATGCCGGAGGCGCAGTAGATGGTGAAGAACACCAGGATGACGATGGCCGAGATGATCCGCAGCAGGCCGCTGGCATCTTCGAAGCGGCTGGAGAAGTAGTCCGGCAGGGTCAGCGCATCGCCGTTGTGCTCGGTCTGCACGCGCAGGCGGCCGGCGACGAACAGCCAGTTGAGGTAGGCACCGACCGTCAGGCCGATGGCGATCCAGGCTTCGGACAGGCCGGAGAAGTAGATGGCGCCCGGCAGGCCCATCAGCAGCCAACCACTCATGTCGGAGGCGCCTGCGGAAAGCGCGGTGACCACGCTGCCCAGGCTGCGTCCGCCCAGGATGTAGTCGGAAAGGTTATTGGTGGAGCGATAGGCGGCGAAGCCGATCAGCACCATTGCCGCGATGTAGACCACGAAAGTGATCGTTAGTGGATTGCCCATGCGTGTGCCCTGGCGTTTGTTTTTATCTCATGCGCACCCGTAAGCGAGACGGTTGCACCCAGGCCGCGAATCCTATGCAACAACGCAAAGTAGGTGCAACCATTTTTCATTTGCAAGTTGCACCCAGCCGTGCATTTTCAGCTCAAGTGGCTTTTTTGCTCCCTTTTGGTGCGATAAGCGGGTTTTTCAGCAGAAAAACCGCGGCAAAAGTCAGTTTTTCACCTGCCGAAAAAGGCAGCAGACGAGTTGCACCTTTTACACAAAAAATTCGGGTTGCACCTGGTTGCACCCGAATTGTCCTACAGATACTCTTGACGCCAGCTTAGGCCACGACCGATGGCCAATAATGAGGATAAGAAATGGCGACGACCACCCTTGGGGTCAAACTTGACGACCCGACCCGCGAGCGACTCAAGGCCGCTGCGCAGTCCATCGACCGCACGCCGCACTGGTTGATCAAGCAAGCGATCTTCAATTACCTGGAGAAGCTCGAGGGTGGTGCCACCCTGACCGAACTCAACGGTCATGCCAGCAACGCCGCCGACGATGCCGGCGAAGTCCAGGCCGAACACAGCCATCAGTGCTTCCTGGAATTTGCCGAAAGCATCCTTCCGCAATCGGTGCTGCGCTCGGCCATTACTGCCGCCTACCGCCGCCCCGAGCAGGAAGTGGTGCCGATGCTGCTGGAGCAGGCGCGCCTGAGCGCACCGCTGGCAGAGGCCACCAACAAGATGGCGGCGGGCCTTGCCGAAAAACTGCGTAACCAGAAGAGCGCCGGTGGCCGTGCAGGCATCGTTCAGGGCCTGCTGCAGGAATTTTCGCTGTCGTCCCAGGAGGGCGTGGCCCTGATGTGCCTGGCCGAAGCCCTGCTGCGCATCCCCGACAAAGGCACCCGTGACGCGCTGATCCGCGACAAGATCAGCACCGGCAACTGGCAGCCGCACCTGGGCAACAGCCCGTCGCTGTTCGTCAACGCCGCTACCTGGGGCCTGCTGCTGACCGGCAAGCTGGTTTCCACCCACAACGAATCCGGCCTCACCTCCTCGCTCACCCGCATCATCGGCAAGAGCGGCGAGCCGATGATCCGCAAGGGCGTCGACATGGCCATGCGCCTGATGGGCGAGCAGTTCGTCACCGGCGAAACCATCGCCGAAGCCCTGGCCAATGCCAGCCGCTTCGAAGCCAAGGGCTTCCGCTATTCCTACGACATGCTCGGCGAAGCCGCACTGACCGAGCACGACGCCCAGAAGTACCTGGCCTCCTACGAGCAGGCGATCCACTCGATCGGCAAGGCCTCCCATGGCCGCGGCATCTATGAAGGCCCGGGCATCTCGATCAAGCTGTCGGCGCTGCACCCGCGCTACAGCCGCGCCCAGTACGAGCGCGTGATGGAAGAGCTGTACCCACGCCTGCTGTCGCTGACCCTGCTGGCCAAGCAGTACGACATCGGCCTGAACATCGACGCCGAAGAAGCCGACCGCCTGGAGCTGTCCCTCGACCTGCTCGAGCGCCTGTGCTTCGAGCCTTCGCTGGCCGGCTGGAACGGTATCGGCTTCGTCATCCAGGCCTACCAGAAGCGCTGCCCGTATGTGATCGACTACGTCATCGACCTGGCCAAGCGCAGCCGCCACCGCCTGATGATCCGCCTGGTGAAAGGCGCCTACTGGGACAGCGAGATCAAGCGCGCCCAGGTCGATGGCCTGGAAGGCTACCCGGTGTATACCCGCAA
This sequence comes from Pseudomonas sp. UBA6315, assembly GCF_002438125.1. NCBI lineage: Bacteria > Pseudomonadati > Pseudomonadota > Gammaproteobacteria > Pseudomonadales > Pseudomonadaceae > Pseudomonas > Pseudomonas sp. UBA6315. Next base: position 2,474 of record NZ_DJTF01000186.1, on the reverse strand, counting down.
GGTGTACACCGACGTTTCCTACGTTGCCTGTGCACGCAAACTGCTGGCAGTACCAGAATCCATCTACCCGCAGTTCGCCACCCACAACGCCCACACCCTGTCGGCCATCTACCACATCGCCGGCCAGAACTATTACCCAGGCCAGTACGAATTCCAGTGCCTGCACGGCATGGGCGAGCCGCTGTACGAACAAGTGGTGGGCAAGGTTTCCGAAGGCAAGCTGAACCGCCCGTGCCGCGTGTACGCACCGGTCGGCACCCACGAAACCCTGCTGGCCTACCTGGTTCGTCGGCTGCTGGAAAACGGCGCCAACACCTCGTTCGTCAACCGCATCGCCGACCACTCGATCTCCATCCAGGAACTGGTCGCCGACCCGGTCGCCAGTATCGAGCGCATGGGCACCCAGGAAGGCAGCATCGGCCTGCCGCACCCGCGCATCCCGCTGCCACGCGACCTGTACGGCAGCGAGCGGGCCAACTCGGCCGGTATCGACATGGCCAACGAACACCGCCTGGCGTCGCTGTCCTGCGCCATGCTGGCCACCGCCAACAACGCCTGGAAAGCCGCCCCGCTGCTGGCCTGCGCCGCCAGTGAAGCCGCTGCCGTGCCAGTGCTGAACCCGGCTGACCAGCGTGATGTGGTGGGCCACGTGCAGGAAGCCACGGTCGCCGACGTCGACAACGCCATCCAGTGCGCGCTGAATGCCGCACCGATCTGGCAGGCCACCCCGCCGGCCGAGCGCGCCGCGATTCTCGAGCGCACCGCCGACCTGATGGAAGCCGAGATCCAGCCGCTGATGGGCCTGCTCATCCGCGAGGCCGGCAAGACCTTCGCCAACGCCATCGCCGAAGTGCGCGAAGCGGTGGACTTCCTGCGCTACTACGCCGTGCAGGCCCGCCACGACTTCAGCAACGACGCCCACCGCCCGCTGGGCCCGGTGGTGTGCATCAGCCCGTGGAACTTCCCGCTGGCAATCTTCACCGGCCAGGTGGCCGCGGCCCTGGCCGCCGGCAACCCGGTACTGGCCAAGCCGGCCGAACAAACCCCGCTGATCGCTGCCCAGGCCGTGCGCCTGCTGCTCGAAGCCGGCATCCCGCAAGGCGTGCTGCAACTGCTGCCAGGGCGCGGCGAAACCGTCGGTGCTGGCCTGGTCGGCGACGAACGGGTCAAGGGCGTGATGTTCACCGGCTCCACCGAAGTGGCGCGCCTGCTGCAGCGCAATGTCGCCGGGCGCCTGGACAACCAGGGCCGGCCGATCCCGCTGATCGCCGAAACCGGCGGGCAGAACGCGATGATCGTCGACTCCTCGGCGCTGACCGAGCAGGTGGTGATCGACGTGGTGTCCTCGGCCTTCGACAGTGCCGGCCAGCGTTGCTCGGCCCTGCGCGTACTGTGCCTGCAGGAAGACTCCGCCGACCGCGTGATCGAAATGCTCAAGGGCGCCATGGCCGAAAGCCGCCTGGGCAACCCGGACCGCCTGGCCGTGGACATCGGCCCGGTGATCGACGCCGAGGCCAAGGCCGGCATCGAGAAGCACATCCAGGGCATGCGCGAGAAAGGCCGCGCGATCTACCAGGTGGCCATCGCCGATGCGGCCGAGGTCAAGCGCGGCACCTTCGTCATGCCGACCCTGATCGAGCTGGAAAGCTTCGACGAGCTCAAGCGCGAGATCTTCGGCCCGGTGCTGCACGTGGTGCGCTACAACCGCCGCAACCTCGACCAGCTGATCGAGCAGATCAACGACTCCGGCTACGGCCTGACCCTCGGCGTGCACACCCGCATCGACGAGACCATCGCCAAGGTGGTGGAGCACGCCAACGCCGGCAACATGTACGTCAACCGCAACATCGTTGGCGCCGTGGTGGGCGTGCAGCCGTTTGGCGGTGAAGGCCTGTCCGGCACCGGCCCGAAAGCAGGCGGCCCGCTGTACCTGTACCGCCTGCTGTCGACCCGCCCGGCCGACGCGATTGGCCGCCACTTCCAGCAGCAGGACGGCGACGGCAAGCCGGACCGCACCCTGCACGAGCAACTGATCAAGCCGCTGCACAGCCTCAAGGCCTGGGCCCAGGGCAACCAGCAAGCCGACCTGGCCGCGCTGTGCGAGCAGTTCGCCAGCCAGTCGCAAAGCGGCATCGCCCGCCTGCTGCCAGGCCCGACCGGCGAGCGCAACAGCTACACCATCCTGCCGCGCGAGCATGTGCTGTGCCTGGCCGACAACGAGGCTGACCTGCTCGCGCAGTTCGCCGCGGTGCTGGCAGTCGGCAGCTCGGCGGTGTGGGTGGATGGCGAACCAGGCAAAGCCCTGCGCGGCCGCCTGCCGAAGGAGCTGCAGGCCAAGGTCAAGCTGGTGGCGGACTGGAACAAGGATGAAGTGGCGTTCGATGCCGTGATCCACCATGGCGACTCCGACCAGCTGCGCGGCGTTTGCCAGCAGGTGGCCAAGCGTGCCGGCGCGATCGTTGGCGTGCACGGGC
>NZ_DJTF01000187.1:14466-26313 GCF_002438125.1 Pseudomonas sp. UBA6315 | reverse complement strand
GGAACTGAACTTCGGTACAACTTCGAAGGCTGTGTTAGCTTCGAACTCTTTAGCTTCTTCGCTTTCGCTTTGTCGCTGCTGAGGCCGGCTATTCTACATTCTTCGTTTTGCTTGTCAACCCCTTTTTTTCATTCAACTTACTGATTTGTAAGTTGTTTTGCGATCACCGTTGTTGCTGGTGTTTCGCTTAGTGGCTGACAACGCGGCGTATATTAGGGGCACTCGATTTTAGATGCAAGCAAAAATTTCAAAATTTTCAGCAAGTTATCAAAAAAGGTTGGGAGGCCCAGGTTTTGCGGGGTTTGGGCGGGCCTCTTCGCGGGGCAAGCCCGCTCCCACAGGTGCTCAAAGCCGCATTGTACCTGTGGGAGCGGCCTTGCCCCGCGAAGAGGCCGGTACTGAAAACACAAAAAAAGCCCCGCAGAAGCGGGGCTAGTTTTTCAAGCAGCGTTATCAGGCAAACACGATGTCCTCGCCTTGCACCGTGGCAGTGATCGCCGAACCCGGCAGGAACTTGCCAGACAGGATCAGTTGCGCCAACGGGTTCTCGATCCAGCGCTGGATTGCCCGCTTCAGCGGCCGTGCGCCGTACACCGGGTCGTAACCTACGGCAATCAGCTTGTCCAACGCCTCCGGGCTCAGGCTCAGCGACAGTTCGCGCTCCAGCAAACGGCTGCGCAGGCGGCCCAGCTGGATCTCGGTGATACCCGCGATCTGCTCGCGGCCCAGTGGCTCGAACACCACCACTTCGTCGATACGGTTGATGAACTCCGGACGGAAGTGCGCACCCACCGCATCCATCACCGCCGCACGCTGTGCCTCGCGGTCGCCTGCCAGTTCCTGGATCTGCGCCGAGCCCAGGTTGGAGGTCATCACGATCACCGTGTTGCGGAAGTCCACCGTGCGCCCGTGGCTGTCGGTCAGGCGGCCGTCTTCCAGCACCTGCAGCAGCACGTTGAACACATCCGGGTGGGCTTTTTCCACCTCGTCCAGCAGCACCACCGAGTAAGGCTTGCGCCGTACCGCTTCGGTCAGGTAACCGCCCTCTTCATAACCTACATACCCTGGTGGGGCGCCGATCAGGCGAGCCACGGAGTGCTTCTCCATGAACTCGGACATGTCGATGCGCACCATGGCCTCTTCGGTGTCGAACAGGAACTCGGCCAGCGCCTTGCACAGCTCGGTCTTGCCCACCCCGGTCGGGCCGAGGAACAGGAACGAGCCACTGGGCCGGTTCGGGTCGGACAGGCCGGCACGCGAACGGCGCACGGCGTTGGCCACGGCAGTCACGGCTTCGTTCTGGCCGATCACGCGCTGGTGCAGCAGGTCTTCCATCTTCAGCAGCTTCTCGCGCTCGCCTTCGAGCATCTTGGCCACTGGGATGCCGGTCCATTTGGAAACCACTTCGGCAATTTCTTCCTCGGTCACCTTGTTGCGCAGCAGCTGGTTTTCCGTCTTGCCGTGCTGGTCGACCATCTGCAGGCTGCGCTCCAGGTCCGGGATCACCCCGTACTGCAGCTCGGCCATGCGGTTCAGGTCGCCTTTGCGGCGGGCGGCGTCCAGCTCCTGGCGGGCCTGCTCGATCTTTTGCTGGATCTGCGCCGAGCCCTGCACTTCGGCTTTCTCCGAGGCCCAGATTTCTTCCAGGTCGGAGTATTCACGCTCGAGCCGCTCGATTTCCTCGGTGAGCTTCTCCAGGCGTTTTTTCGCGGCCTCGTCTTCTTCCTTCTTCAGCGCCTGGGATTCCACCTTCAGCTGAATCAGGCGACGGTCGAGGCGGTCGAGCACTTCCGGCTTGGAGTCGATCTCCATGCGGATGCGGCTGGCCGCTTCGTCGATCAGGTCGATGGCCTTGTCCGGCAGCTGGCGGTCGGTGATGTAGCGATGGCTGAGCTTGGCCGCAGCAATGATCGCGCCGTCGGTGATGGCCACCTTGTGGTGCACTTCATAGCGCTCTTTAAGGCCACGCAGGATGGCGATGGTGTCTTCCTCGCTCGGCTCTTCCACCAGCACCTTCTGGAAGCGGCGCTCCAGCGCTGCGTCCTTCTCGATGAACTGGCGGTACTCGTTGAGCGTGGTGGCACCGACGCAGTGCAGCTCGCCACGGGCCAGGGCCGGCTTGAGCATGTTGCCGGCGTCCATGGCGCCCTCGCCTTTACCGGCGCCGACCATGGTGTGCAGTTCGTCGATGAACAGGATGATCTGGCCTTCCTGCTTGGACAGCTCGTTGAGCAAGCCTTTGAGGCGCTCTTCGAACTCGCCGCGGTACTTGGCACCGGCGATCAGCGCACCCATGTCCAGCGCCAGCAGGCGCTTGCCCTTGAGGCCGTCGGGTACTTCGCCGTTGATGATGCGCTGGGCCAGGCCCTCGGCGATGGCGGTCTTGCCCACGCCGGGCTCACCGATCAACACCGGGTTGTTCTTGGTACGGCGCTGCAGCACCTGCACGGTGCGGCGGATTTCGTCGTCACGGCCGATCACCGGGTCCAGCTTGCCCTCTTCGGCGCGCTTGGTCAGGTCGACGGTGTACTTGTCCAGCGCCTGGCGCGATTCCTCGGCGTTGGCGTCATTTACCGCCGCGCCGCCGCGCAGGTTGTTGATGGCGTTTTCCAGGGCCTTCTTGGTCACGCCCTGGCTCAGCAGCAGTTTGCCGAGCTTGCTGTTTTCATCCATGGCAGCCAGCACCACCAGTTCGCTGGAGATGAACTGGTCGCCCTTCTGCTGGGCCAGGCGGTCGGCCTGGTTGAGCAGGCGCGCCAGGTCCTGCGACATGTTCACGTCGCCGGTGGGGTTCTGGATTTTCGGTAGTTGGTCCAGTTCTTTGACCAATGCCTGGCGCAGGCCGTTGATGTCGAAACCGACTTGCATCAACAGGGGCTTGATGGAGCCACCCTGCTGCTCGATCAGCGCCTGCAGCAGGTGCACCGGTTCGATGGCTGGGTGGTCCATGCCAACGGCCAGGGATTGGGCATCGGATATTGCAAGTTGCAGCTTGCTGGTCAAACGGTCTATTCGCATGGGGATACCTTCCTGTAAGGGCAGGTCGGAGCGATGGACAGCACCTTTAATGAAGAAACCTGCCTGAGATGACCTTATAGATAAGGTTGATTCTGGAAGATTCAAGCGTAGCGGGGTTGACTGGGGTCAGCTTGATGGATTAGTGGGGCCCAATCGCCGGCAAGCCGGCTCCCACAAGAAGCTATGGGGTACCTGTGGGAGCCGGCTTGCCGGCGATTGGCCGGTACTGGCTAGCGAGGATCCAGCCAGACAAGCGAAGCAAAACGCCCGCCCTGCGGAGTACGGCGATAGGAAAAGAACCGTTCATCCGAAACCGTGCAATAACCACCACCATAAACGGCAGTCACTCCACACGCCGCCAGGCGAATGCGCGCCAGCTCATAGATGTCGGCCATCAGCTTGCCCGGCCGCTCGCCGTCGACAAACGCCCTGGCTGCCTCAGGGTGCACCGCTGTGAAGGCATCGCGCACTTCCAGCCCCACCTCGAACGCCTGCGGGCCAATGGCCGGGCCCAGCCAGACCAGCACCTCTTCAGGCGCCACGCCCAGGCGATCGAAGGTGGCTTCCAGCACGCCACCGGCCAACCCGCGCCAGCCGGCATGGGCAGCTGCCACGCGGGTACCGGCGCGGTCGCAGAACAGCGCAGGCAGGCAATCGGCAGTCATCACGGTACAGGCAATGCCAGGCTGGTCGGTCCAGCTGGCATCGGCTTCGGCCACTACGGCAGGGTTGGCGTCCGCCACCACCAGCCCATGCACCTGCTTGAGCCAGGCGGGCTGGATGGCGAACTCGCCGCTCAGGCGCTGGCGGTTCTCGGCGACCGCGGCCGGGTCATCGCCCACGTGGTCGCCGAGGTTGAAGGTTTCGTAGGGCGGCAGGCTGATGCCGCCCTGGCGGGTGGTGACACAGGCGCGTACCGAGGCCGGGGCCGGCCAGTCGGGGAACAGCAGCGACTGCGCCAGGCCACTCATCCGATAAACGCCTCGCGGTCCTGGTTCAGCAGCGACAGCAGCCAGGTGAAGTCGTCCGGCAGGGGCGAGGCCCATTCCATGCGTTCACCGGTGGTCGGGTGGTCCAGTGCCAGGAAGCGCGCGTGCAGTGCCTGGCGCGGGAAGTTCTTCACCGCCTCGACCATGGCCACGCTGGCCGCTGGCGGAATGCGGAAGCGCACGCCGTATGTCTGGTCGCCGACCAGCGGATACCCCACATGCGCCATGTGCACACGAATCTGGTGGGTACGCCCGGTTTCCAGCTTCACCCGCACATGGGTGTGCGAACGGAAGCGCTTGAGCACGCGGTAGTGGCTGACCGCAGGCTTGCCACCTTCAGTCACCGCCATGCGCTGGCGCACGCCACCGTGACGGCCGATCGGGGCATCGATCTTGCCCCCGGCGATCACCACGCCCACCACGATGCACTCGTAGATCCGGCTGACCGTGCGGCTTTGCAGCTGCTCGACCAGCTTGGTCTGCGCCTGCAGGGTCTTGGCCACCACCATCAGGCCGGTGGTGTCCTTGTCCAGGCGGTGGACAATGCCCGCGCGCGGCACGTTGATGATATCCGGCACATGGTGCAGCAGCGCGTTGAGCAGGGTGCCGCTGGCATGCCCGGCAGCCGGGTGCACGACCAGGCCGGCCGGCTTGTTGATCACCATGATCTGGTCGTCTTCGTAGACGATGTCCAGCTCGATGTCTTCGGCCACCCACTCGCCCTGGGCCTCTTGTTCGGCCTGCAGAACGAGCAGCGAGCCGCCATGGACGGTATCTCGAGGGCGCACGACCGCGCCATCGACCGTCAGGCGGCCCTCTTTGATCCACGAAGTAAGCCGCGAACGCGAGTACTCGGCGAACAATTGGGCGGCGACCTGGTCGAGGCGTTGACCGCCCAGTTCGGACGGTACCTCTGCGCTAAGTTGAATGATCTCGGACATGCTCGATTCGGCGGGCGTACAGCCTTTGGTTTCGGCTGCACGCTTGTGGTTAAATACGGCTTCTTTTGTCCCGGGGTTGGCCGGGGCGCTCATCATAACAGGACGGCACCGCCCAAGACAGCGGCCGTCAAAGGGACGCAAGCCGCCATGCAAGTGAAACACCTGCTGCTGATCGCCATCCTCGGGCTCACCGCGGCCTGTTCCTCCAATAAGGAAGTCATCGACGAGAACCTCAGCGAGGCCGAGCTGTACCAGCAGGCCCAGGCTGACCTGGACAATTCCAGCTACACCAGTGCGGTGAACAAGCTGAAGGCCCTGGAGTCGCGCTACCCGTTCGGCCGCTACGCCGACCAGGCGCAACTCGAGCTGATCTACGCCAACTACAAGAACTCCGAGCCCGAGGCTGCCAAGTCGGCTGCCGAGCGCTTCATCCGCCTGCACCCGCAGCACCCGAACGTCGACTACGCCTACTACCTCAAGGGCCTGACCTCGTTCGACCAGGACCGTGGCCTGCTGGCGCGCTTCCTGCCGCTGGACATGACCAAGCGTGACCCAGGTGCCGCCCGCGACTCGTACAACGAGTTCGCCCAGCTCACCAGCCGCTTCCCCAACAGCCGCTACGCGCCCGATGCCAAGCAGCGCATGATCTACCTGCGCAACCTGCTGGCCGCCTACGAAATCCACGTGGCCGACTACTACCTGGGCCGCCAGGCCTACGTTGCCGCCGCCAACCGTGGCCGCTACGTGGTCGAGAACTTCCAGGAAACCCCATCGGTCGGCGACGGCCTGGCAGTGATGGTCGAGTCCTACCAGAAGATGCACCTGGACGAGCTGGCCAACACCAGCCTGGAAACCCTCAAGCTCAACTACCCCGACCACCCGAGCCTGGTCGATGGCCAGTTCCAGCCCAAGCAGACCGAGTCCGATGGCCGCAGCTGGCTGTCCAAGGCCACCCTGGGCCTGATCGAAACCGACGCACCGCTGCCGCCGGGCGAAACCCGCGCCAACCAGGACGTGGTCAAGCAGTTCCAGGACGCCCGCTCGGAAATGCCTGAAGCGCTGCTGCCCAAGGACGAGAATGGCGACCCGATCCTGCCGGCCGGCCCGAAAGAGGCCGAGAAGGACCGTTCGTGGTTCAGCTACATGACCTTCGGCCTGTTCGACTGAGCCACTCGTCACTAGAAAGGGAGGCCCAAGGCCTCCCTTTTTTATTGGCGGCGTCCTAGACTGACGCCTTCATCACTCGACAAGCTGGACACCATGGTTCGCCTACTTTTCTGGATCGCCCTGATCGCCGCCGCGTTCTGGCTGTGGCGCAAGTTCAAGATCAGCCAGCAGTCGCACGCCGAGCCCAAACTCGACGCGCCCTTGCAGATGGTGCGCTGCGCCCATTGCGGCGTGCACCTGCCCAATGACCGGGCGCTGCACCGCGGTAACGAGTGGTACTGCAGCCCCGCGCACCTTGAGCAAGGGCCCGGGCGCCACTAAGCCTCCCCTCACTCGCTGTAGGAGCGGCCTCGTGTCGCGAAAGGGCTGCGTAGCAGCCCCAGGATTTAGCGGTAGTGCACAGATCCTGGGGCTGCTACGCAGCCCTTTCGCGACACAAGGCCGCTCCTACACGTTTGCGACCTAACCGTTCCATTTACGACCCCTCCCCCGCGCCAGCATTGACCCACCCCGGCAAAATTCGCTAAATCCTATTTATCCGCATAAATATGAAAAATAGCGAAATGCTCAAACCCAAACGCAAGCGCCAGAAGCTTTCAGACATGATCGTCGAGTCGGTCAAGCGCTCGATCGTCACCGAAGCCTTGCACCCCGGCGACCGCCTGCCCACCGAGCGCGAGCTGATGGAGCACTTCGAATGCTCCAAGGGCACCGCCCGCGAGGCGCTCAAGGCCCTGGAAGTCGAAGGCCTGGTCAGTACCCGCACCGGCCCCAGCGGCGGCGCCTACCTCGCCGAAGTCGGCACGGAACCGGCCAGCCGCGCACTGCGCAACTACCTGCACTTCCAGCACCTGGACGGCGAGCAGGTATACCAGCTGCGCAAGGTCATCGAAGTGGAGCTGGCGGTATCGGTCATGGGCCAGCTCAGCGAGGCGGACTACGCCGCGCTGCAGGCCAACATCGACTTCTGCAGCACCCCGGAAGACAGCGAGCAAGGCCAGCGCGAGCAGCGCCTGGCGGAGCTGGAGTTCCATACCCTGCTGGCGCACCGCTGCCCCAACCCGCTGCTGCGCTTCATGGCGGTGTTCCTCAACGACCTGCTGCGCGACCTGGTGGTGCTGAAAAAGGCCTACCTGCCCAAGCGCCAGCAGTTCGCCGCCGCCAACATCGACTACCACAAGCAACTGATGCTGGCCCTGCGCGCCAGCGACGAGCCCGCTGTACGCCGGCTGATGCACGAGCACATGTGCGACGCCGAGCACCACATGACCGCCCTTGAAGGCGAGGTCGCCCGCCACTTCCTGCTGGAGTTCGAACACAACCACTGATCCGCCTGTACAGAGGCCTGCACACAGGCCCGGCCGTACCCGCTTTGTCATTGCCACTCCTGCCTAATAACCACAACCAAGGAGTTACCCATGCAAAGACGTACCCTGCTCAAGGCAGGCCTTGCCCTGGGTGCCTTAGGTAGCCTCCCCTTCGGAGCGCACCGGGCATTCGCCAACGAACCGCTGACCTTCTACGGGCTCAAGTCCATGTCCGGTGCCTTCGCCAGCTATGGCAAGTACGCCGACATGGGCTCGCGCCTGGCCATCGCCGAATACCCACAGCTGCTCGGCCGCCCGCTCAAGTACAAAGTCATCGACACCGAAGGCAACGCCGGCAAGGCGGTGCGCAAGGTACAGGAAGCCATTGGCCAGGATGGCGCGCGCTTCTTCCAGGGCTGCACCCTGTCGTCCTCGGCGCTGGCGGTGTCGAAGGAAATCCACAAAGCCGGCGGCGTGTTCATGACCCCGGTCGGCGCCGACGAAATCACCGGCAAGGACTGCAACGCCTCGACCTTCCGCTGGTCGGTACCCACCTACGGCGCCATCCGCGAGACCCTGGTGCCGATGATTCGCCAACTGCCCCAGGCCAAGCGCTGGTACACCATCACCCCGCAATACGTATTCGGCGACGCCCTGCTGGACAACGCGCGCAAGGTGTTCGCCGAGTTCGGCGTGGAGCACATCGGCAACAGCTACCACTCGCTGCAGGAGCAGGAGTTCTCCGGCTACCTGACCAACGCCATCGCCGCCAAGCCCGACGTGCTGGTGCTGCTCAACTTCGGCAGCCAGTCGTCCAACGCCCTGCGCCAGGCGGTGAACTTCGGCATCAAGGAGCGCATGAAAGTGCTGCTGGTGTGGTCGGCCGGGCTCGACCAGTTCCAGGAGCTGGGCAGCGACGTGCTCGAAGGCGTGTACCTGGGCGCGCAGTACTGGCACCAGGTCGACACGCCGCTTAACAAGCAGCTGGTGGCGGCCACCCGCAAGGCCTACGGCATCAACCCCAACTACCCGCTGGCGGCCGACTACATCGGCACCAAGGTCATGCTCGAGGCCATCGGCAAGGCTGGCAGCTTCGAGGGCGCCGCCGTTTCCGCCGCCTTGCAGGGCATGCACTTCCAGGGCCCGACCGGCGATGAGCTGATCCGCCCCGGCGACCACCAGGTGATGAAGGATTACTACCTGCTGCGCGGCAAGCCCCAGGGGCAGATGCGCGACGAGGACGACCTGGCCGAAGTGATCAGCGCCGGCCGCTCGTTCGTCGAGGTCGACCACACCGGTTGCGCCCTGGCCTGAAGCCGCGGCGTTAGTCATACACACCCGTACAGGCAGCCGCACCGCGCGCTGTCGAGGGCACGCTCATGCTCGATTTGTACCTGTTCCAACTGCTCAACGGCCTGGGGCTGGGGATGATCTACTTCCTCATCGCCGTGGGCCTGACGATCATTTTCGGCCTGCTCAACTTCGTCAACTTCGCCCATGGCGCGTTCTTTTTGCTCGGCGCCTACCTGTGCTACACCGCCGTGGCCATCACCGGCAACTTCTGGCTGGCACTGCTGATCGCGCCGCTGGCCGTGGCGGCGCTGGCCTGGGCGGTGGAGCGCCTGTTGATCAAGCGCATCTACCACCTGCCGCACACCTTCCAGATCCTCGTCACCCTGGGCATAGCGCTGATCATCCAGGAGGCCTCGGTGCTGATCTGGGGCCCGGTGGGCAAGAACATCGCCGTGCCGCCCGAGCTGCGCGGGGTGCTGATCATCGGCGACTTCATCTACCCCTACTACCGGCTGTTCCTGATCGGCTTCGCCGCGCTGATCGGCGTGGGCCTGTGGCTGCTGCTCGAGCGCACCCGCTTCGGCGCCCTGGTGCGTGCCGGCAGTGAAAGCACCGAAACCGTGTCGCTGCTGGGCACCAACATCTTCCGCCTGTTCTCCCTGACCTTCGCCCTGGGCGTGGGCCTGGCCGGAGTCGCCGGGGTGCTGTTCGCCCCGCTGCGCGGCGCCCAGCCGTTCGTCGGCCCGGAAATCCTCGGCATCGCCTTCGTGGTGGTGGTGATCGGCGGCATGGGCTCGTTCGGTGGCGCCCTGGTGGGTGGCCTGCTGGTGGGCGTGGTGCAAAGCATGATGACCAGCCTCTGGCCGCAAGGCGCCAGCCTGATGATCTACGGCGCCATGGCGGCGGTGATCCTGGTACGTCCCTACGGCCTGTTCGGGAGAGCATGACAATGAGCGAGAAAAATCCATTGCCCGTGGCCAAGGGCCGCGCGCCAGCCCTGCTGTTGCTGGTGGTCGCCAGCCTGGTGGCGCTGCCGCTGGTGCTGCCGTCGGCCACCCTGGCCACCGAGATCCTGATCTTTGCCCTGGCGGCGCTGGCCTGCAACCTGCTGCTGGGCTACACCGGCCTGCTGTCGTTCGGCCAGGGCATCTTCTTCGGCGTGGGCGCCTATGGCGCGGCGCTGCTGATGATCCACCTCAAATGGGGGATGTTCGGCGCGTTGCTCGGCGCAGCAGTGTTCGGCGCCTTCCTCGCCCTGCTGGTGGGGGCCTTGGCGATCCGCCGCAAGGGCATCTACTTCGTCATGCTGACCCTGGCCTTCAGCCAGATGGCCTACTTCCTGGCTTACACCCTGAGCGGCTGGACCGGCGGTGACAACGGCCTGCTCGACGTGCCGCGGCCGAACATCGAGATCGCCGGCCACGTGCTGGTCGACCTGGGCGACCCTCGGCACTTCTACGTGTTCGTCGCGGTGCTGTTCCTGCTGATCTTCGCCGGCGCCCTGCGGGTGATCCGCTCGCCATTCGGCAGCACCCTGTTGGCCATTCGCGAGAACGAAACCCGCGCCGCCGCCATCGGCTACGACACCCGCCACTTCAAGATCCTGGTGTTCATGCTGTCCGGCGCCATCACCGGTATCGCCGGGGCGCTCTACGCGATGCTGCTGCACTTCGCGCCGCTGTCGAACATCGACCTGATGATGAGCGAGAACATCCTGATCATGACCATCGTCGGCGGCACCGGCTCGCTGTTCGGCTCGTTGCTCGGGGCCGGCGCCATCGTGGTGCTGGGCGATGTGCTGTCGGAGCTGTGGCCACGCTGGCTGATGCTGCTGGGGGCGATCCTGATCCTGGTGGTGGTGTTCATGCGCGGTGGCCTGTGGGGCGGCCTGGCCGACCTGGGCAAACGCCTGCAACCCTCGCGCCGGGCCGCCGCCAAGGCGCCCGCCAAGAGCAAGGAGACCCTGTGATGAGCGACTACCTCCTGCAAACCCACAATCTCGAACTGGCCTACGGGCCGTTCAAGGCCGTGGCCGGCGTCGACCTGAACGTGCGCGCCGGCACCATCCACACGGTCATCGGCCCCAACGGCGCCGGCAAGACCAGCCTGTTCCACTGCCTGACCGGTGAACGCCAGGCCACCGCCGGCAAGATCCTGCTCAACGGCCAGGACATCATCCGCAAGCCGTCCCACGGCCGGGTGGCGCTGGGCATGGCCCGCTCGTTCCAGCTCACCAGCCTGTTCCAGAACCTCTCGGTGCGCGAGAACCTGCGCCTGGCCGCCCAGGGCCGCGACGGCCTGGGCGCGCTGAACTTCTGGCGCAGCGTGGAGCACAAGCGCAGCCACTGGGACACCGCCGACCAGGTGCTCGAACGCCTGAAACTGACTGCCCGCGCCGACACCCTGGCCGGCGAGCTGTCGCACGGCCAGCAACGGGTGCTGGAGGTGGGCATGTCGATCTGCGCCAAGCCCACCTTGCTGATGCTCGACGAACCCACCTCGGGCATGGGCATCGACGACATCCCGGTGATGACCGCGCTGATCAGCGACCTGGGCCGCGACCACACGGTGCTGCTGATCGAGCACAACATGAGCATCGTCATGTCGATCAGCCAGCGCATCACCGTCATGAGCCACGGCCAGATCCTGGTCGAGGGCACCCCGGAACAGGTGCGCAACGACGAGCGCGTGCGCACCGCCTACCTTGGAGAGGCCGCCTGATGCTCAACGTCGAATCGATCCATTCCTACTACGACAAGAGCCATGTGCTCGAAGGGGTTTCGCTGCAGGTGGGCGATGGCGAGCTGGTGACCCTGCTGGGGCGCAACGGCGCCGGCAAGACCACCACCCTGCGCAGCATCCTCGGCATCGTCCGGCCGCGCCAGGGGCAGATCAGCTTCAACGGCCAGCAGCTGGTCGGCCGCGAGATCTTCGATATCGCCCGCCAAGGCATCGCCCTGGTGCCCGAGCATCGCGGCATCTTTCGCCAGCTCAGTGTCGAGGAAAACCTGAAGATTGCCGTGCGCAAGGACAGCCGCTGGCAGCTGGAAGATGTGTACGGCATGTTCCCGCGTCTCAAAGAGCGCCGGCGCAACGGCGGCTTCGCCCTCTCCGGTGGCGAGCAGCAGATGC
>NZ_DJTF01000187.1:2886-14201 GCF_002438125.1 Pseudomonas sp. UBA6315 | reverse complement strand
AGCAGCAGATGCTGGCCATCGCCCGCGCCCTGCTCAACGACCCCAAGCTGCTGATTCTCGACGAGCCCACCGAAGGCCTGGCGCCGGTGATCGTCGACGAGCTGGTGAAGATTTTGCGGCGGATCAAGGGCGAAGGCCTGTCGATCTTGCTGGTGGAGCAGAACCTGATGGTCTGCGACGCCCTCGCCGACCGCCATTACGTACTCGAACAAGGCCGCGTCGCCTACCAGGGCAGCGCCGCCCAGTTCCGCGAAGACCCGAGCATCAAGAACCGCTACCTGGCCCTGAGTGCCTGAAAGGAGAATGCCCATGAACACCCGCATCGATCCCTCGCAGCACCTGCTCGGCCAGGGCGCGCTGGCCAACCGCGAACGCCTCTGGCAATCGCTGATGGACCTGGCCCAGCTCGGCGCCACCGCCAAGGGCGGCGTGTGCCGCCTGGCCCTGACCGACCTCGACCGCCAGGCCCGCGACCTGTTCGTGCGCTGGTGCAGCGAAGCCGGCTGCACGGTCAGCGTCGACGCCATCGGCAACATCTTCGCCCGCCGCCCGGGGCGCAACCCGGCCTTGCCACCGGTGATGACCGGCAGCCATATCGACACCCAGCCCACCGGCGGCAAGTTCGATGGCTGCTACGGGGTGATGGCCGGGCTGGAGGTGATGCGCACCCTCAACGACCTGAACCTGACCACCGAAGCGCCGCTGGAGGTGGTGGTGTGGACCAACGAGGAAGGCTCGCGCTTCCCGCCGTGCATGATGGGTTCGGGGGTGTTCGCCGGTAAGTTCGGCCTGCAGGAAACCCTCGACAAGGTCGATGACCAGGGCCTGTCGGTGGGCGCCGAGCTGGCGCGTATCGGCTATGCCGGCCCGCGCGTGCCGACCGGGCACCCGGTAGGGGCGTACTTCGAGGCGCATATCGAGCAGGGCCCGGTGCTGGAAGACCAGCGCACCACCATCGGCGTGGTCCAGGGTTGCCTGGGGCAGAAGTGGTTCGACCTGGTGCTCACCGGTGTCGAGGCCCACGCCGGCCCCACGCCGATGCACCTGCGCAAGGATGCGCTGGTCGGCGCCGCCGAAGTGGTGGCGGCGGTCAACCGCGTGGCCCATGCCCACCAGCCGCATGCCTGTGGCACGGTCGGCTGCCTGAGCCTGCACCCCGGCTCGCGCAACGTCATCCCCGGCCAGGTGAACATGACAATCGACCTGCGCCACCTCGACCCCGGCCACCTGCAGGCGATGGTCGATGAGGTACGCGCGGCCATCGAAAGCAGCGCGGCCAGGCACGGCCTGCGCTTCGAACTGACCCCCACCGCCGACTTCCCGCCGCTGTACTTTGCCGAACAGTGCGTCGATGCCGTGCGCCAAGGCGCGCGCGAGCTCGGCCTGAGCCACATGGACATCGTCAGCGGCGCCGGCCACGACGCGATCTTCCTCGCCGAGCTTGGCCCGGCCGGGATGATCTTCGTGCCGTGCGAAGGCGGCATCAGCCACAACGAAATCGAAAACGCCGCGCCACAGGACCTGGCCGACGGCTGTGATGTGCTGCTGCGCGCCATGTTCCAGGCCGCCAACCAGGGAGCCCGTTGAGATGACCAGCAAGACCGCAATCGGAGCATTCACCGCCACCGAGCTGCTCGACCTGTACCAGCGCCGGCAACTGTCGCCGGTCGAGGTGGTCGACGACGTGCTGACGCGCATCGACCAGCACAACCCGGCGGTCAACGCCTACTGCCATGTCGACGCCGAAGGCGCCCGCAGTGCTGCCCGGGCCAGCGAGCAGCGCTGGCAGCGCGGCGAGCCCTGCGGCCGGCTGGACGGCGTACCGGCCTCGATCAAGGACCTGACGCTGACCTGCGGCATGCCCACGCGCAAGGGCTCGCGCACCACCTCGGCGGCCGGCCCGTGGGACGTGGATGCCCCGTTCAGTGCGTTCATGCGTGAGGCGGGCGCGGTGCTGGTGGGCAAGACCACCACCCCCGAGTTCGGCTGGAAGGGCGTGACCGACAACCCGCTGTACGGCATTACCCGCAACCCCTGGGACACGCGCCTGACCGCTGGCGGCTCGTCCGGTGGCGCCGCCGCTGCCGCCGCGCTGAACCTTGGCGTGCTGCACCAGGGCAGTGATGCCGGGGGGTCGATCCGCATCCCCTGCGCGTTCACCGGCACCTTCGGCATCAAGCCCACCTTTGGCTACGTGCCGCAGTGGCCAGCCAGCGCCATGACCGTGCTCTCGCACCTGGGGCCGATGACGCGCACCGTCGACGATGCGGTGCTGATGCTCGACTGCGTGGCCCGCCCCGATGCCCGCGACGGGCTGGCCGGCGCCGCCCGGCAGGCGCCCTGGCTGGGCCAGGAACAGGACCTCAGCGGCGTGCGCATCGCCTACAGCGCCGACTTTGGCTACATCCAGGTCGACCCGCAGATCCAGGCGCTGGTGGCGCAAGCGGTACAGCGCCTGGCGCGGCTGGGGGCGCAGGTGGAGGAAGTGGACCCGGGCTTCAACGACCCGCTGGAAGTGTTCAATACCCTGTGGTTCGCTGGCGCGGCGCGGTTGGCCAGCAGTTTCAGCGAACAACAGCGAGCGCAGCTCGACCCCGGGCTGCGCTGGATTGCCGAGCAGGGCGCACGCATCAGCCTGAGCGAATACACATTGGCGCTGGAGGCGCGGGCCGAGCTGATTGCCAAGATGAATGCGTTCCACCAGCGGTATGACGTGCTGGTTTCACCGATGATGCCGTTGGTGGCGTTCGAGGCGGGGCACAACGTGCCGCCGGGGTCGGGGATGGCGCAGTGGATGGAGTGGACGCCGTTCAGCTACCCGTTCAATTTGACCCAGCAACCGGCGGCGTCGGTGCCGTGCGGGTTTACTCGCGAGGGGTTGCCGGTGGGCTTGCAGGTGGTGGCCGGGCGCTATGCCGATGAGCAGGTGCTGCGGGTGTGCAAGGTGTATGAGCAGCATTATCCGAGCCGGCATCTGCAGGTGCCGATTACTGGCTGAGGCCACGTTGGCCCCATCGCCGGCAAGCCGGCTCCCACAGGGATAGCACCGCTCTCAAAGCATGTGCAGTATCTATAGGAGCATATGCTCCCTCCAAGGCCTGCGCTGTACCTGTGGGAGCCGGCTTGCCGGCGAATGGCCCGCACAGCGGGCCCGGCTATTTCAGCCCAAGCGCCCTGCCGGCGCATAAGGCGCCGGATCGATAATCGGCTCAGCCCCCGTCAAAAGATCAGCGAACAACTGGCACGAAGCCGGCGCCAGCACCAACCCATTACGGTAATGCCCGCAGTTCAACCACAACCCCTCATGCCCCGGCACCCGCCCGATATAAGGCACACCTTCAGGCGACCCAGGCCGCAACCCGGCCCAGTGCCCCACCACTTCGGCGCCCTCGAGCTCCGGCAGCAATTCGATCGCCGACGCCTTCAGGCTGGCCAGCGCCTCCTCGGTCGGGGTCTTGTCGTAGCCGGCGTGCTCCAGGGTACTGCCGACCAGAACATGCCCATCCCGCCGCGGGATCGCATAACGCCCCTTGGCCAGCACCATGCTCGGCAGGAAGTCCTCGGCGCACTTGAACAGAATCATCTGGCCCTTCACCGGCTCCACCGGCAATTCAAGGCCAAGCGTGCGCAGCAGGTCACCACTCCAGGCGCCAGCACTGAGCACCACGTCATCGGCCGGCAGCACACCCTCTTCTGTCTGCACGCCGGTGACACGCCCACCCTCTTGAGCAAAACCGGTGATCTGGCAGTGCTCGCGCAAGGTCACGTTGGGCAACGCCTGCAGCGCGGCCTTGAGCGACTTGACCAACCGTGGGTTGCGCACGTTGGCCACACCCGCCATGAAAATCGCCCGCTTGAAGCCCGGGCCCAGCACCGGCACGGCATCGTAGGCTGCCGAGATATCCACGGCGCTCAGCGGCCGCCCCTCGCGCTCGGCCCAGGCCAGGGCCTCGGCTTCGTCGTCCAGGTCGAGCCAGTACAGGCCGGTGGTGTGCACCTCCGGGTCGAGGCCGGTGCTGGCGAACAGGCGCTCGCCCAGCTGTGGATAAAAGTCCTGCGACCAGTGCGCCAGGGCGGTCACCGCCGGGCTGTAGCGCCAGGGGTACAGCGGCGAAACGATACCGCCACCGGCCCAGGACGACTCGCGGCCGACCTCGCCCTGGTCGCACACCACCACCTGCCCGACTTTCGCCGCCAGGTTGAACGCCGTCAGCAGGCCGATCACCCCGCCACCGACCACCACTACTTGCTTGCTCATCTGTCGATCCAACACCTGAAGTAAAACCGCGATGCACGGGCATCATTGAGCCTTCAGCTTCCCCAGCAGCGTTCAGCAGCCTCGACGCCGCCCGGATTACTGCGCACCAGCGCCTGGTCGAGCTGGTAGTCGCCACAGCGGTCATCGGCCATCAGGCCATGCGGCAAGCGTTGGGCGAGCAGCGTGAAGGTGTCGCTGCCGCGAATGGCCTGCAGGCGGTAATGGCGGTTGGCGACCGGCAATGCCGGATCGCCCTCGGCGTACTGGCCAGTGCGCACGCGATGCTGCTCAAGGCGCAGGGCGGCGTCATGCAGCAGGCCGACCGCTTCGTTGCGTCCGGCTCGCCGCAGCTGTTCGCTGTAACTGGGGTAGGCAATGGCTGCCAGAATGCCGATGACGGCCATGACAATCAACAACTCGATCAGGCTCAGGCCTTGCTGCATGTCAGTCTTCCCTCAGTCGCTGGCGCCAGAGGATGCGCCGGGGCGCCTGGGCTTGCGCGGTTGGCACGGCATAGACGGCTTCCAGCGCCTGCCTGGCTGGCAGTTGCCGGCTGACTGCCGTTACCCGGTACAGGGTGACGTGTTCACCTGCCGGCGTATGCGCGGCCTTATCCGTGACACCCAGGTTCTGTACTTGGTAGTAACCGTTCGTTGTGCTTTGCCACGGGCCTTGTAATTCATGAGGCCTCGGCGGTGGCAGGCAGCGGTCGCAAAGCGCGGGTGGGGCCCGCTGAAAAGCTGCCTCACCCGCCAGCAGTGCAGCCTCCGCCTGTTCGAATCCCAGCAAGCCATCGCGCATGGCGCCGGTCACCCGTGTTTCAACGAGCGCCTCGCGCAGGGCCGAGGCCGCCAGCAGGCTCAATAACAAGCTCAACACCAGCGCCAGCAGCAAGACCATGCCACGCTGACCATTCATGGCCCGGCCACCGGGTTGCGCAGCGTTACGCTCAGCGCGTGGCGCTGCTCAATCTGCAAGCTCGGGTCGTACATCGTCAGTTGCAGATCAACCCTCCCCCCTTGCGGGGTGGGTACAAGTGCTACACGCATTTCTTGAACATGGTCGACCAGAGACTGGCTTTGATCACGCCTTGTAAACATCAGCGTGGTGCCTGACAACGCATAGCGAATGCGGCTGATGGGGATTGCCATGAGTTGGTCTGTGCCCGGGTAGCGCCCGCTTTCTACCCTCGCCTCGCGGCGACAGTCTGTCAGCAGAGTCCAATCAGCTGGGCCGGTATGCCCAGGCAACTCGGCAACCACCAGGCTCAGGCTGGCCGGGCCGATCTCCAGCGGGCGGGCGAAGGCCTGGCGGGCACTCGGCACATTGAAGTCACCCGCCTGCAGCCGCAGGCAACCGAACATACCGGCCAGCCGGATATCCTGAGCCATGCGCAACAACGCCAACCGGGCATCATCCTGCAAGCGCGATGCCGCGCCCTGCAGACGCCAGCTCTGGTGGGCGGAGGCAAACAGCTGACTGGTCGCCGCCAGCTGCATTAGCCCGAAGGTCAGGGCAAGCGTGGCTTCGAGCAAACCAAAACCGCTTTGACGACGCCTCATTCGCGGCGCCTCTCTCGCTCGCTGTGCTGCACCATCGCCGTATGCCCATCGCGACGCGCATTGTCGAAGGCCTGCAAGGCCTTCAGTTGCAATGCTGCTGCGGCAAAGATACCCACAGCCACCACCGATACTGCCAACAACACTTCCAGAAGCGTCATGCCCTGCTGCTTATCGTGCATCCCTGCATCCCCACGATTTTTCCTGCAACTGCCCTGATCTTGTTCGACTGGACCTCATGTCCAACGACCGTGAAGCTACAGCGAAGCACTTCCAAGGAGGAATGCACGGTGAAGCAACGAGGGGTAACACTGATACAAATGATGTGCGCCCTGGCCATTGCCGCTTTGCTGACACAGCTCGGCATGCCGGCCTACACCAGTTGGAGCGATGACCTGCACAGAGCGGCCGCAGCCCGCGACTTGTCACAGGCACTGCGCAGCGCACGCAGCCATGCGCTGCTGCAGGGCCAGCCAGTGTTGGTGCAACCGTTGGAAAACGATTGGGGAAAAGGATGGCGCGTAAGGCTCGACAGCAATCAGCAGCTACTGCGCGAACACCGCCTTGCACGCCCGGTGAGAATCGCGAGCAATACCGGTGAGCAGGTGAGGTTCAGTGCGTTGGGCATTCCGCTGAGGTACACCAACAACTTCCAGAGCGCGACGCTGGAAATTTGTGACAGCCAATATCACGTCGTACTGGCAAAAACCGGCAGGATAAGCCTGCGCACGGGAGAACGAAAAGCCCCCCTGTGCGCAGGTTACTGATCAGATCAGCGAGCGAACCCGCAGCTCTTTGGGCATGGAGAACGTGATGTTCTCCGGGCGCCCATCGAGCTCTTCGGCGCCAGTGGCGCCCCAGGCCTT
Source organism: Pseudomonas sp. UBA6315 (assembly GCF_002438125.1). Lineage (NCBI taxonomy): Bacteria > Pseudomonadati > Pseudomonadota > Gammaproteobacteria > Pseudomonadales > Pseudomonadaceae > Pseudomonas > Pseudomonas sp. UBA6315. Next base: position 7,518 of record NZ_DJTF01000187.1, on the reverse strand, counting down.
GAGCTGGTCGATCACGCCACGCACCAGCACTTCGGGCGCCGAAGCACCGGCGGTGATGCCGATCCGCGCGGCCTCGTCGAACCAGCTGCGCTGCATGTCCTCGGCACCATCGATCAGGTAGGCCGGGGTGCCCATGCGCTCGGCCAGCTCGCGCAGGCGGTTGGAGTTGGAGCTATTCGGGCTGCCCACCACCAGCACCACATCGCACTCGTCAGCCAGTTGCTTGACCGCATCCTGGCGGTTCTGGGTGGCGTAGCAGATGTCGTCCTTGCGCGGGCCACCGATGTTCGGGAAGCGCGCACGCAGGGCATCGATGACGCGGCTGGTGTCGTCCATCGACAACGTGGTCTGGGTGACGAAGGCCAGGTGGTCCGGGTCGTTCACCTGCAGCTTGGCGACATCCTCTTCGTCTTCGACGAGGTAGATGGCGCCGCCGTTGCTGGCGTCGTACTGGCCCATGGTGCCTTCGACTTCCGGGTGCCCTTCGTGGCCGATCAGGATGGTTTCGCGGCCATCGCGGCTGTACTTGGCCACTTCGATATGCACCTTGGTGACCAGCGGGCAGGTCGCGTCGAACACCTTCAGGCCACGCCCGGCGGCTTCCTGGCGCACGGCCTGGGAAACGCCATGGGCGCTGAAGATGACGATGACATCGTCCGGCACCTGGTCCAGCTCTTCGACGAAGATGGCGCCGCGGTTGCGCAGGTCTTCCACCACGAACTTGTTGTGCACCACTTCATGGCGCACATAGATCGGCGGGCCGAAGACTTCCAGCGCGCGGTTGACGATCTCGATCGCCCGGTCGACCCCCGCGCAGAAGCCGCGTGGGTTGGCGAGTTTGATTTGCATGCTCGGCTCCAGGCTTACAGGGCCTTCACCTCGAGGATCTCCACCTCGAAGGTCAGGGTCTTGCCAGCCAGTGGGTGATTGAAGTCGATGGTCACCTGGTCGTCATCGAACGCTTTGACCACACCCGGCAGCTCGGTGTTGGCGGCGTCGTTGAAGATGATCAGCAGCCCTTCGGACAACTCCATGCCCTCGAAGTTGGACCGTGGCATGACCTGCACGTTCTGCGGGTTGGGCTGGCCGAAGGCATTCTCCGGCGCCACCACCACGGTGCGCTTGTCGCCGGCCTTGAAGCCGAACAGCGCGCTCTCGAAGCCAGGCAGCAGGTTGCCGTCACCGACCTTGAAGGTGGCCGGGGCCTTGTCGAACGTGCTGTCGACGGTGTCGCCGTTTTCCAGGTGCAGCGCGAAGTGCAGGGTGACTTCGGTGTTCTGGCCGATACGGGTGTCAGTCATGGACCGGATCCTCGGACTTCTTGCTCTTGAACATATCCAGCGCCAGCATCACCGCACCAACGGTGATGGCGCTGTCGGCCAGGTTGAAGGCCGGGAAGTAATGGGTGTTCTTCCAGTGCACCAGGATGAAGTCGACCACGTGGCCAAGCACGATGCGGTCGTACAGGTTGCCCAGCGCACCGCCCAACACCAACGCCAGGGCCACCGCCAGCCAGGTCTCGCCGCGCCCCAGGCGCTTGAGCCAGACCACCAGCACGCCACTGACCACCACGGCGATCAGGGCGAACAGCCAGCGCTGCCAGCCGGCGCCGTCGGCCAGGAAGCTGAATGCCGCGCCAGTGTTGTAGGCCAGGGTCCAGCTGAAGTAGTCGGGAATGACCACGATCTGCTGGTACATGCTCAAGGCGTTGTTGAAATACAGCTTGCTGGCCTGGTCGAGGACCAGGACCAGCAAGCTGAGCCAGAGCCAGGCAAGGCGCCCGAAGCGCCCCGCTGCAGGGTTAGGCATAGTGGCGCACCTCGCCCGAGCCGCTCAGGTTGTCGACGCAACGGCTGCAGATTTCCGGGTGCTCCGGGTGGCTGCCGACGTCGGCGCGGAAGTGCCAGCAACGGCCGCACTTGGCATGGCCGGACTTGACCACTTTGAGCTTCAGGCCTTCGACTTCGGTGGCCACGGCATCGGCCGGGGCCTGGGCGAACGGCACCACGCTGGCGGCGGAGGTGATCAGCACGAAGCGCAGCTCATCGCCCAGTTTGCCCAGGTCGGCGCTCAGGCCTTCTTCGGCGAACAGGGTGACTTCGGCCTGCAGGTTGCCGCCAATGACCTTGGCGGTGCGCTGGTTTTCCAGCTCCTTGTTGACCGCCGCCTTGACGGCCATCACACGGTCCCAGTACGCACGGTCCAGCTCGGTGCCTGCGGGCAGCTCGCTCAGGCCCTGGTACCAGCCGTTGAGCATCACCGACTCGTTGCGCTCGCCCGGCAGGTACTGCCAGATTTCGTCGGCGGTGAAGGCCAGGATCGGCGCGATCCAGCGCACCAGCGCTTCGCTGATGTGGTACAGCGCGGTCTGGCAGGAACGGCGGGCGACACTGTTGGCGCCGGTGGTGTACTGGCGGTCCTTGATGATGTCGAGGTAGAAGCCACCCAGCTCCTGCACGCAGAAGTTGTGGATCTTCGAGTAGACGTTCCAGAAGCGGTATTCGCCGTAGTGCTCTTCCAGCTCGCGCTGCAGCAGCAGGGTGCGATCAACCGCCCAGCGGTCCAGGGCCAGCATGTCCTCTGGGGCCAGCAGGTCGCGGGCCGGGTCGAAGCCGGACAGGTTGGAGAGCAGGAAGCGCGCGGTGTTGCGGATACGCCGGTAGGCATCGGCGCTGCGCTGCAGGATCTGCTCGGAAACAGCCATCTCGCCGGAATAGTCGGTGGCCGAAACCCACAGGCGCAGGATGTCGGCACCCAGGGTGTTGTTGACCTTCTCCGGCTCGATGGTGTTGCCCAGCGACTTGGACATCTTGCGACCGCTTTCGTCCACGGTGAAGCCGTGGGTCAGCAGCTCGCGGTATGGCGCGTGGTTGTCGATGGCGCAACCGGTCAGCAAGGAGGAGTGGAACCAGCCGCGGTGCTGGTCGGAGCCTTCCAGGTAGAGGTCGGCGACCGGGCCGGTGGCGTGGCCGATGTCGTGCGAGCCACGCAGCACGTGCCAGTGGGTGGTGCCGGAGTCGAACCACACGTCCAGGGTGTCGCTGATCTTGTCGTACTGGCCGGCTTCTTCACCCAGCAGTTCGGCGGCGTCCAGCTTGAACCAGGCCTCGATGCCCTCTTGCTCGACACGCTTGGCCACCGCTTCCATCAGCTCGACGGTGCGCGGGTGCAGCTCGCCGCTCTGCTTGTGCAGGAAGAACGGGATCGGCACGCCCCAGTTGCGTTGACGCGAGATGCACCAGTCCGGGCGGTTGGCGATCATCGAGTGCAGGCGCGCCTGGCCCCAGGCCGGGACGAACTTGGTGTCTTCGATGGCCTTGAGCGCACGCTCGCGCAGCGGCTCGCCGGTGCTCGGCTGCTTGTCCATGCCGACGAACCACTGCGCGGTGGCGCGGTAGATCAGCGGGGTCTTGTGGCGCCAGCAGTGCATGTAGCTGTGGCTGATGGTTTCGGTGTGCATCAGCGCACCGACTTCGCTCAGCTTCTCGACGATGGCCGGGTTGGCCTTCCAGATGAACTGGCCGCCGAAGAACTCCAGCGACTCCACGTACACGCCGTTGCTCTGCACCGGGGTGAGGATGTCGTCGTTGACCATGCCGTAGCGCTTGCAGGTGACGAAGTCGTCCTCACCATAGGCCGGCGCGGAGTGGACCACGCCAGTGCCGGCGCCCAGCTCGACGTAGTCGGCCAGGTAGATCGGCGACAGGCGGTCGTAGAACGGGTGGCGGAAGTTGACCAGCTCCAGGGCCGAACCCTGGGCGGTGGCGAGCACCGTACCTTCCAGGTTGTAGCGCTTGAGGCACGACTCGACCAGCTCTTCGGCCAGCACCAGCAGGCGCTCGCCGGTGTCGACCAGGGCGTACTTGAACTCCGGGTGGATGTTCAGTGCCTGGTTGGCGGGGATGGTCCACGGGGTGGTGGTCCAGATCACGATGGCGGCGGGCTTGGCCAGCGCTGGCAGGCCGAAGGCGGCAGCCAGCTTGTCGGCGTCGGCGACCGGGAAGGCCACGTCGATGGTCTGGGACTTCTTGTCGGCGTATTCGACTTCAGCCTCGGCCAGGGCCGAACCGCAATCGAAGCACCAGTTCACAGGCTTGAGGCCCTTGAACACGAAACCTTGCTTGACCATCTCGGCCAGGGCGCGGATTTCACCGGCCTCGTTGGCGAAGTTCATGGTCTTGTAGGGGTTGTCCCAGTCGCCCAGCACACCCAGGCGGATGAACTCGGTCTTCTGCCCTTCGATCTGCTCGGCGGCATACTCGCGGCACAGCTCGCGGGTGCGGTCGGCGGTCAGGTGCTTGCCGTGGGTGACCTCGACCTTGTGCTCGATCGGCAGGCCGTGGCAGTCCCAGCCCGGTACGTAGGGCGCGTCGAAGCCCGACAGGGTCTTGGAGCGGACGATCATGTCCTTGAGAATCTTGTTCAGCGCATGACCGATGTGAATCTTGCCGTTGGCATAGGGCGGGCCGTCGTGCAGGACGAACTTGGGACGATCCTTGCCAATCTCGCGCAGCTTCCGGTACAGGCCAATGCTGTCCCAGCGCTGCAGAATCTGCGGTTCGCGCTGAGGCAGGCCGGCCTTCATGGGGAAGGCGGTGTCCGGAAGGTTAAGCGTGGCTTTGTAGTCGGTCA
>NZ_DJTF01000187.1:0-2659 GCF_002438125.1 Pseudomonas sp. UBA6315 | reverse complement strand
CGCCGGCATAATCCAGTAGATGTATCTCGAGGTGCGGGCGGCCGTCACCGGCCACGGTAGGGCGCACCCCGATGTTGCCGACACCCGGCCAGGCCTTGCCGTCGATCTCGATGCTGGCCAGGTACACCCCGGACAGCGGCACGCGGCGCCGCTTGAGCTGGATGTTGGCGGTGGGCGTGCCGAGCTGGCGGGCCAGCTTCTGGCCGTGCAACACGCGCCCGGTGATGCGATAAGGGCGGCCCAGCAGGTGCTCGGCGAGCTCGAAGTTGCCTTCGCACAGCGCCTTGCGCACCTCGGTGCTGCTGACCCGCAGGCCATCCTGGATCACCGTGTTGGCAGCCTCGACGGTGAACCCGTACTGCTGGCCGGCACCGACCAGGAAGGCGAAGTCGCCGGCCCGGTCGCAGCCGAAGCGAAAGTCATCGCCCACCTCGAGGTGGCGCACGCCCAGGCCGTCGACCAGGATCGCCTTGACGAATTCATCGGCGCTGAGCTTGCTCAGGCGCTGGTTGAAGGCCAGGCACAGCACCCGGTCGATGCCTTCTGCGGCCAGCAGCTCGACCTTGTCGCGCAGGCGCGCCAGGCGGGCCGGGGCGGTGTCGGGCGCAAAGTACTCGCGCGGCTGTGGCTCGAAGATCACCACGCAGGTCGGCAGGCCCAACGCCTGGCCGCGCTCGCGCAGGCGCGCCAGGATTGCCTGGTGGCCACGGTGAACCCCGTCGAAGTTGCCAATGGTGGCGACACAGCCCCGGTGCTCGGGGCGCAGGTTGTGAAGACCTCGAACCAGCTGCATAACGCGCTTCTTGCTCATAAAGTGGCCGATTATAACCACACCCGGGCGCTGGTGACAGGCAGCAGCGCCCGGGTGTGGCGTGGAATGCGAAAAACCGACGCCTGACCCGCCTTGTGCCTCAGTGCAGGGCCTTGCGGGCGAAATGCCGGGGCCTGAAGCCGCACAGGTAGAGGCAGCCGAAATAGGTCACCACGCCCGCCGCGATCAACCCGCCCAGGCGCATGAAGCGCGCCAGCATGTTGCCTTGGTCCCAGGCCGGCAGGTAGTGCATGCCCAGCAACAGCACCGCCGACATCAGTGTCACCGCCAGTACCAGCTTGAGCAAATACAGCATCCAGCCCGGCTGCGGCTCGAACAATCGCTGGCTGCGCAGCTTCCAGAACAGCAGGCCGGCGTTGAGGCAGGCACCGAGGCTGATCGCCAGGGCCAGGCCGGCGTGCTTGAGCGGGCCGATCAGCGCCAGGTTGAACAGCTGGGTGCAGACCAGGGTGAAGATCGCGATCTTCACCGGCGTGCGGATATTCTGCTGCGCATAGAAGCCCGGTGCCAGTACCTTGACCAGAATGATTGCCAGCAGGCCCACCGAATAGGCGATCAATGCACGCTGGGTCATGGCCGCATCGAAGGCGCTGAACTTGCCGTACTGGAACAAGGCCACGGTCAGCGGCTCGGCGAGGATCGCCAGGGCCAGGGTGCAAGGCAGCACCAGCAGGAAGCACAGGCGCAGGCCCCAGTCCATGATCCGCGAGTACTCCTCACGGTCCTTGTTGGCGTAGGTCTTGGCCAGGGTCGGCAGCAAGATGGTGCCCAGCGCCACGCCGAGCACGCCCGAGGGCAGCTCCATCAGGCGGTCGGCGTAGTACATCCACGACACTGAGCCTGCCACCAGGAAGGAGGCGAAGATGGTGTTGATGATCAGCGAGATCTGGCTGACCGAGACCCCGAGAATCGCCGGCAGCATCTGCTTGAGCACCCGCCATACGCCGGTGTCGCGCAGGTTCAGGCGCGGCAGCACGAGCATGCCGATCTTCTTCAGCGCCGGCAGCTGGTACAGCAGCTGCGCCAGGCCACCGGCCAGCACACCCCAGGCCAGGGCCATGATCGGCGGGTCGAAGTACGGCGTGAGCAGCACGGCGAAGGCAATCATCGCCACGTTCAGCAAGGTCGGGGTGAAGGCCGGCACCGAGAAGCGGTTCCAGGTATTGAGGATTGCCCCGGCCAGGGACGACAGCGAGATCAGCAATATATAAGGAAACGTCACCCGCAGCAGGGCGGTGGTCAGCTCGTATTTTTCGGCGCTATCGACGAAACCGGGCGCCGTGGCCCACACCACCCAGGGCGCAGCCAGGATGCCGACGGCGGTAACCAGCGCCAGTACCAGCGTCAGCAGGCCGCTGACATAGGCAATGAACGTGCGCGTGGCCTCTTCGCCCTGCTGGGTCTTGTATTCGGCAAGAATGGGCACGAAGGCCTGGGAGAAGGCCCCTTCGGCGAATATCCGCCGCAACAGGTTGGGTAACTTGAAGGCGATGAAAAAGGCGTCGGTGGCAACGCCGGCACCGAACACGCGGGCCAGAATCGTATCGCGCACGAAGCCCAACACCCTGGAAATCATGGTGATGGAGCTGACTGCAGCCAGGGATTTGAGCAGATTCATCGAAAAGATTCACGCCAATGACAGAGGACGCTGCATGTGGCGTCCGAATGTGCGATACTCCCGCGCCTTCGCAGGGGAGCCAAAAATTCCCGAGTTTACAGGTCGTACAGCAGAAAGGAATTCTTTCCCTCCTGTTGGTGCACCGCTCGGCGGAACCCTGCAGGTGGCCTTGACATCCGCTCGACTGATCGGCATGATTCGCGGCCTAT
>NZ_DJTF01000027.1:56413-66981 GCF_002438125.1 Pseudomonas sp. UBA6315 | reverse complement strand
TGGCCTACCTCGACTGGCACCCCACTGCCGTGCCGAACCTGCACCTGATCGGCGGCAAGATGATGCAGCCATGGGTGAGCATGGGCGACATCATCTGGGACAGCGACATCAACCCGGAAGGCGTGGCAGCCACCTACAAGACCAACCTCGGCCCTGCCGAAGTGTTCGGCAGCATCGGCCACTACAACCTGAAGGACAACGTCGATGGCGACGGCGTGCAGTTCAAGCACGACGCGCAACTGTACGCGGCCCAGCTGGGTACCAAGTTCAACGCGGCTGACACCGTCAAGGTCACCGTGGGCGGCAGCATCTACGGCTACGACAACGACAAGGCCTCGGCTGCCCTGCGCTCGCTGGGCAACACCACCGACGAGTTCAACCTGGTGGAAGGCTTTGGCCAGGTCGACTTCACCGGCTTCGCCATCCCGCTGTCGGCTTACGGCCAGTTCGTCAAGAACACCGAGAGCACCGATGGCAAGGACAAGGCCTGGCTGGCTGGCCTGAAGAGCAAGATCGGCGCCTGGAGCCTGGACTACAACTACCGCGACGTACAGCGTAACGGTGTAGTCAGCCTGTTCACCGATTCGGACTTCGGCAACGGCTTTACGGGTTCGCGTGGCCACAAGTTCAAGGTCGGCTACGAGATCGACAAGAACTTCGCCCTGGGCGCGGCCTACATGATGGCCAAGACCGACTACTCCAACCTGCCGAACAGCGATGCTGATGTAGACACCCTGCAGGTGGACCTGGAAGCCAAGTTCTAAGCTGTAGCTCCCTTGCGTTACTCAGGCAGGAAGCACCGACCCCATCCGGTGCTTCCTGCCTTTTTTTGTCTGCACAAATGCGTCGGCCCCTTCGCGGGCAAGCCCGCTCCCACAGGTTCATCACAGTACTTGATGTGTGATGAACCTGTGGGAGCGGGCTTGCCCCGCGAAGGGGCCGGAACAGACAGCCTGAAAAATCAGCGCTTGCGCAGAATCACACTACCAATCGAATACCCCGCACCAAACGAGCTCAACACCCCCAGCGAGCCTTTGGCCAGGTCATCCTGGTACAAGTGGAAGGCAATCACCGACCCCGCCGAACTGGTGTTGGCATAGCGGTCGAGAATCACCGGTGCATCTTCCTCGGCCACCTCGCGCCCCAGCAGTTTCTTCACGATCAGGTGGTTCATGCTCAGGTTGGCCTGGTGCAGCCAGAAGCGCTTGACATCGGAAGGCTGCAGGCCGTTCTCGCCCAGGTGCTTGCCGATCAGCTCGGCGACCATCGGGCACACTTCGCGGAACACCTTGCGGCCTTCCTGCACGAACAGTTTGTCTGGCGCGCCGACGCCCTCTTCCGCGGTGCGGTTGAGGAAGCCGAAGTTGTTGCGGATGTTGTTGGAGAACGCGGTCAGCAACTTGGTGCCGACAATGTCGAACTGATGCGCCGAAGTGGCCTGGTCGGCGCGCTCGACCAGCACCGCAGTGGCCGCGTCACCGAAGATGAAGTGGCTGTCGCGGTCGCGGAAGTTCAGGTGCCCGGTGCAGATTTCCGGGCTCACCACCAGCAGTGCGCGGGCCTGGCCCAGCTGCACGCTGTTGGCGGCGGTCTGGATGCCGAAGGTGGCCGACGAGCAGGCCACGTTCATGTCGAAGGCAAAGCCCTCGATGCCCAGGGCCTGCTGCACCTCGATGGCGATGGCCGGGTACGGGCGCTGCAGGTTGGAGCAGGCGACGATCACCCCGTCGACATCGGCCGGGGTGCGGCCGGCGCGTTCCAGTGCCTGGCGGGCTGCGGCCACGCCCATTTCGCAGAGGATCGACTGCTCGTCGTTGGAACGCTCGGGCAGGCGCGGCTTCATGCGCTGCGGGTCGAGGATGCCGGCCTTGTCCATCACGAAGCGGCTCTTGATGCCCGAGGCCTTCTCGATGAAGGCCGCATCGGACAGCGGCGCGGCTTCGATCTCGCCGCGCGAGATGGCATCGGCGTTGTCGCGGTTGAACTGCTGCGACCAGGTGTTGAAGGACTCCACCAGTTCTTCGTTGGAGATGCTCTGGGCCGGGGTATACAGGCCGGTGCCGCTGATCACGACGTTATGCACGGTCGTTCCTCTGGTCAAAGGCCATCGCCGCGGGGCGCTGGCTGGAAAATGCATAATGGCACTTTAGTGCCAGATTGAAGACGAGAGCGTTGCCCTCGATCGCAAGCAAGCTCGCGCCTGCAGGAGCGCGAGCTTGTTAGCGAAGGGCGGCGTTGCAGCCGCAAATTGCATCAATATTGCCACAACTTCGGGTGTTTAGGCTTCCACCTGCGACCACTGTTTACTGAGGCGCTTGTCGGAAATCGGCACTTTTGTACCCAACTGTTGCGCGAACAGCGACACCCGATATTCCTCCAGCAACCAGCGGTACAAGGCCAGCTGCTCATCACGCTTGCCTTCCTGGGCATGCTTGTCGGCTCGGGCCTTGTACTGCGCCCACAGGTTGCTCAGCTCAGCGCTCCACACCCGGTCCTTCTGCACCTGGGCGCCGAGTTTTTCCAGGCGCAGTTCCACCGCCTTGAGGTAGCGCGGCAGCTCCTTGAACCAGGCGCTCGGGGTCTCGCGCACGAAGCCTGGGTACACCAGGTTGGCCAGCTGCTGCTTGATGTCGTTGAGGGCCACGGCCTGGCTCAGGTCGATCTTGCCCTTGAAGCGCTTCTGCAGGCCATGCCACAGCTTGAGCACCTCCAGGGTCTGGCGCGCCAGGCGCTCGGCGTGCTCGGCCCAGCTGCCGCGCTTGCGCTCGGCCAGCCCGGCCAGCGCCGCGCCATCGCGTGGCAGGCTGGCTTCGCCTTCGAGGATGCAGCTGTCCAGGCTGGCCAGCAGGATGTCCTCGACCAGCGCCTCGACCCGGCCCAGCTCGCGGTACAACAGGCCCAGCTCGGTCAGCCCCGGCAGCTTGCCGCGCAAGAACTTGGCCGGCTCCGCCAACTGCTGCAGCAGCAAGCGCTGCAAGGCGCGGCGGTGCTGGAACTCGGCTTCGGCCTGGGTCGAGAAACGCCCTTCGCGCACGCTGCCGCTTTCTTCCACCAGCGCCGGGTAAACCGTCATCGACAGCCCGGCGATCTTCTGCTGGGCGGTCTGCTTCACCTCGCTGAAGGCCTTGGCCTGCACCGGCTGTTCGCTCTTCTCGCTGCGCGGCACTGCCAACGCTGCCTGGCTGGCGGCGGCAAAGCGGGCGGTCAGCTCGGCCAGGTCACGGCCCTCGCCGAGGAACTTGCCCTGGCCGTCGACCACTTCGATGTTCATCCGCAAGTGGCCTTCGACCAGGCTGATGGACTCCTCCCAGGCCTCATCCGACACCCGCGCACCGGTCATGCGCAGCAGCTCCTGGCCCAGCGCCTGGGGCAGCGCGCCCTGGGCGAAGGCCATGCGTGACAGCGCCGCCTTGACGAAGTCCGGCACCGGCACGAAGTTCTTGCGCAGAGCCTTGGGCAGGTTGCGCACCAGAGCGATGCACTTGGCTTCCAGCAGGCCTGGCACCAGCCACTCCAGGCGCTCGCCCGGCAGGCTCGGCAACAACGGCGCCGGTACCCGCACGGTCACGCCGTCACGCGGGTGGCCGGGTTCGAAGTGGTAGGTCAACGGCAGGCGCAGTTCGCCCACCTGCAGGCTGTCGGGGTACTGCGCTGCGGTGACTTCGCTGGCCTCGCGGGCCAGCACGTCTTCCTCGCGCATGATCAGCAGGTTGGCGTCCTTCTGGCTGCCCATGCGATACCAGCTGTCGAAGGTCGCGGTCTGGTGGATTTCGGCCGGCAGGCGCGCCTCGTAGAAGCCGTACAGGGTTTCTTCATCGGCGAGGATGTCGCGCCGGCGGGCCTTGGCCTCCAGCTCGTCGAGTTCTTCGAGCAGGCGCTTGTTGGCCGCCAGGCACTTGGCCCGCGACTGGATCTCGCCGCCCACCAGGCCCTCGCGGATGAACAGCTCGCGGGACGTGACCGGGTCGATCGGGCCGAAGTGCACCGGGCGCCGGCCCACCAGGATCAAGCCGTACAAGGTGATCTGCTCGTAGGCCACCACTTGCCCGCGCTTCTTCTCCCAGTGCGGCTCGAAGTGGTTCTTCTTCACCAGGTGGGTGGCCAGCGGCTCGATCCAGTCGGGCTCGATCTTGGCGACCATGCGCGCATACAGCTTGGTGGTCTCGACCAGCTCGGCCGCCATCAGCCACTGCGGGCGCTTGCGGCCGATGCCCGAGGATGGGTGAACCCAGAAGCGGCGCTGGCGCGCGCCCTGGTAATCGCCCTCTTCGGCCTTGTGGCCGATCTGGCTGAGCAGGCCGCTGAGGATGGCCTTGTGCACCTTCTGGTAGTCGGACGGTTCCTTGTTCACCGTCAGCTGCAGCTCACGGCAGATCAGCGCCAGCTGGCGATGGGCATCGCGCCATTCGCGCAGGCGCAGGTAATTGAGGAAGTTCTTGCGGCACCAGTTGCGCAGCGGGTTGGCGGTCAGCGCCTGGCGCTGCTCTTCGAAGCCACGCCAGAGGTTGATAAGCGCCGCGAAGTCCGAATCCACATCCTTCCACTGCGCGTGCGCCTGGTCGGCAGCCTGCTGGCGCTCCGGCGGGCGCTCGCGCGGGTCTTGCACCGACAGCGCACTGGCGACGATCAACACTTCCTGCAGGCTGCCCTGGCGGGCGCCTTCGAGCAGCATGCGGCCCAGCCGGGGGTCGATCGGCAGGCGCGCCAGCTGGCGGCCGAGTGGGGTCAGCTGGTTCTCGCGGTTGACCGCCGAGAGCTCCTGCAACAGGTTGAAGCCGTCGCTGATGGCCTTGCCATCCGGCGGCTCGATGAACGGGAAGGCATCGATGGCGCCCAGGCGCAGGTGCAGCATCTGCAGGATCACCGCGGCCAGGTTGGTGCGCAGGATCTCGGGGTCGGTGAAGGCCGGCCGGCCGTTGAAGTCTTCTTCGCTGTACAGGCGGATGCAGATGCCCGGCTCGACCCGGCCGCAGCGGCCTTTACGCTGGTTGGCGCTGGCCTGGGACACCGCTTCGATCGGCAGGCGCTGGACCTTGGCGCGGTAGCTGTAGCGGCTGATGCGCGCGGTGCCGGTGTCGATCACGTAGCGGATGCCGGGCACGGTCAGCGAGGTTTCGGCGACGTTGGTCGCCAGCACCACGCGCCGCCCGCTGTGCGACTGGAAGATGCGCTGCTGTTCGGCCGGCGACAGGCGCGCATACAGCGGCAGGATCTCGGTATGGCGCAATTGCGCCTTGCGCAGGATCTCGGCAGCGTCGCGGATTTCCCGCTCACCCGGCAGGAACACCAGCACATCGCCCGGGCCCTTGCCCTCGCTGCGCTCGTGGTGGGCGATCTCGTCGAGGGTGGCGAGGATCGCCTGGTCGACGGTGAGATCGTCCTCGATCTGGTTGCCTTCTTCGTCCTGCTCGCTGGTTAGCGGCCGGTACCAGGTGTCGACCGGGTAGGTGCGGCCGGACACCTCGATGATCGGCGCGCCATCGAAATGCTTGGAGAAGCGCTCCAGGTCGATGGTCGCCGAGGTGATGATCAGCTTCAGGTCCGGCCGGCGGTGCAGCAGGGTCTTCAGGTAGCCGAGCAAGAAGTCGATGTTCAGGCTGCGCTCGTGGGCTTCGTCGACGATGATCGTGTCGTAGCGCTCGAGGAAGCGGTCGTGCTGGGTCTCGGCCAGGAGGATGCCGTCGGTCATCAGCTTGACCAGGGTGTTGGCGTCGCTCTGGTCCTCGAAACGCACCTGGTAACCGACCAGCCCGCCCAGCGGCGTTGCCAGCTCTTCGGCAACCCGGGCCGCCACGCTGCGCGCGGCGATGCGCCGTGGCTGGGTGTGGGCGATCAGGCCATGGCTGCCGCGGCCCAGCTCCAGGCAGATCTTGGGCAGCTGGGTGGTCTTGCCGGAACCGGTCTCGCCGGCGATCACCAGCACCTGGTGTTCTGCCAGGGCCTTCTTGATCTCGTCGCGCTTGGCGGCGATCGGCAGGCTGTCGTCGTAGCGGATGACCGGCACGCTGTTCTGGCGCGCGGTGACCTGGGCGCAGGACGCCTGGACCTTTTCCACCCACTGGGCAAGCTTGGCCTCGTCGGGGCGCTTGCGCAGCTCATGCAGTTGCCGGCGCAGGCGATGGCGGTCGGCGATCATGGCGTGGTCGAGGTTTTGCAGCAGTTTGTCGATGGCGTGGTCAGTCATGGGGCTTTTTAGTGATGCAGGTGGGCCTGCTTTTTCATGATCGGCATTCGATGGATGGGCGATTGTCGCAGATTTGCCGGTTGATTGCTGGCTGTACGGGCCCTATCGCCGGCAAGCCGGCTCCCACAGGTGCACCGCAGGTTTCAGATTCTGTGCTGTACCTGTGGGAGCCAGCTTGCTGGCGATAGGGCCAGCGCAGGCTCCCTGTATGTTTAGTGAACCCCGATGTGAAGGTTGCCATTCACTGCTTTAATCAACATTACGCCGCATGTGAGTATCCAAGGCATGACCCCCGCACCGACCATCGCCCCGCCGCTGTCCCGCCCTTCGCTACCGAAGGCCAGGACCTGCGCCGGCGAAAATCCGCTGGTCCATGTGATCCTCGCCTTCTGGGCCCTGTGGCACTGCCGTCACGCCCGCCCACCGGACACTTCGCTCTCGCCTCTCTGAACATACCCGGCCACCCTTCGGCCGATTGACTCAGCTGGACCGCAGCCAAGCGGCGGTCCTGTGTGCCCACGAGCGAATCCATCATGCACTTTGCACCTGTAGAGCAAGCCCGCCGTTTTCTCGCCGACAACCCGGATATCGAGCTGTTCGAGTTGTTCATCCTCGACGCCAACGGCGTACCCCGCGGCAAGTTGCTGCACCGCGAGGAACTGCTGGCCGTGTACCAGAGCGGCCGCCCGCTGCCCAGCACCATCCTGGGCCTGACCCTCAATGGCGATGACGTGGAAAACTCAGGCCTGGTCTGGGACGTGGGCGATATCGATTGCCGCGCCTACCCGCTGGACGGCAGCCTGGTACGCCTGCCCTGGCGCCGGGTGCCGACTGCCGCAGTGCAGGTCAGCATGCACCCCACCGAGGGCATGCCGGCCAGCGTCGCCGACCCGCGCCACGTCTTGCTGCGCACCGTCCAAGCCCTGAAGGCCGACGGCTACCACCCGGTGATGGCCTGCGAGCTGGAGTTCTACCTGCTCGACCAGAAACGCGATGCCCAGGGCCGCCCGCAACCGGCGCTGGACAACGACGGCGGGCGCCCGCGCAGCACCCAGGTCTATGGCCTGCGCGAGCTGGAGCAGATCGAGCCGTTCCTCGCTGACCTCTACGCCGCCTGCAAGGCCCAGGGCATCCCGGCGCGCACGGCGATTTCCGAATACGCCCCGGGCCAGGTGGAAATCACCCTGGAACATGGCGATGCCCTGGAGGCCATGGACCAGGCCGTGCGCTACAAACGCCTGGTCAAGGGCGTGGCCCATGCCCATGGCATGCAAGCCTGCTTCATGGCCAAGCCCTTCGCCCAGTTGGCCGGCACCGGCATGCACATGCACCTGAGCCTGGCCGACAGCGAAGGCAACAACCTGTTCGCCAGCGACGACAAGGCCGGTACCCCGCTGCTGCGCCAGGCGGTGGCCGGCATGCTGCGCCACCTGCGCGACTCGTTGCTGCTGTTCTGCCCCAACGCCAACTCGTTCCGCCGCTTCCAGGCCAACAGCTACGCGCCGCTGGCGCCGACCTGGGGCGTCGACAACCGCACCGTGAGCCTGCGCGTGCCCGGCGGGCCGGCCAACAGCCGCCACGTGGAGCACCGCATCTGCGGCGCCGACGCCAACCCTTACCTGGCGGCGGCGGCCATTCTCGCCGCCAGCCACCGCGGCATCCGCGAGCAGCTCGACCCGGGCGCGCCGGTGGAAGGCAACGGCTACGCCCAGGCCACCGAGCACCTGCCCACCGACTGGCTGACCGCCCTCGACGCATTGGAGCGTTCCGAGTGGGCGCGCGAAGCGCTCGGCGAGGCCTTCCTCGGTGTGTACCTGAAGGTCAAGCGTGCCGAGTACCGCCAGTTCATGGCCGAAGTCAGCGAACAGGACTGGCGCTGGTACCTGCACCAGGCCTGAGCCCTACCCTATTCAGAACAAGGAATACCCATGAACGCAGCACTCAACAACGGCCCGGCCCAGCGCGCGCCGTCCTATTACAGCGCCTCCCTCAACGACCACACCGAATACCCGCAGCTCAAGGGTACGGTGCAGGTCGACGTGGCCATCATCGGCGGCGGCTTCACCGGCGTGGCCACTGCCGTGGAGCTGGCCGAGCGTGGCCTGAAGGTTGCCGTGGTGGAAACCAACCGCATCGGCTGGGGCGCCAGCGGGCGCAATGGCGGGCAGGTCACGGGCAGCCTGTCGGGCGACGAGGCCATGCGCACGCAGATGCGCCAGCGCCTGGGCAACGATGTCGATGACTTCATCTGGCACCTGCGCTGGCGCGGGCACCAGCTGATCGAGCAGCGGGTCGAGCGCTATGGCATCGACTGCGACCTCAAGCGCGGCCACCTGCACGCGGCCATGAAGCCCGCCCACATGGATGAGCTGCGCGGTTTCCAGGCCGAGGCCGAGCGCCGCGGCATGGGCGACCAGGTGCAACTGCTCGACCGCAATGCCGTGGCCCAGCACCTGCAGAGCCCGCTGTACCTGGGCGCGCTGAAGAACATGCGCAACCTGCACCTGCACCCGCTCAACCTGTGCCTGGGCGAAGCGCGCGCGGCCCACAGCCTGGGGGCGCTGATCTTCGAGAACTCCGAGGTGCTGGACATCGTCCATGGCCCACGCCCGGCCGTCGTCACCGCCCATGGGCGGGTCGAGGCGCGCCAGGTGATGCTGGCCGGCGACGTCTACCACAAGCTGGAAAAGCGCCAGCTCAAGGGCAAGATCTTCCCGGCCATGGGCGGCATCGTCACCACGGCGCCGCTGGGTGAGCTGGCCGAGCAGATCAACCCGCAGGACCTGGCGGTGTACGACTGCCGCTTCGTGCTCGACTACTACCGCCTGACAGCGGACAAGCGCCTGCTGTTCGGCGGCGGCGCCAACTACTCGGGCAAGGATTCACGGGATATCGAAGGCGAGCTGCGCCCGTGCATCGAGCGCACCTTCCCGGCGCTCAAGGGCGTGCCGATCGAGTTCCAGTGGAGCTGCGCGATGGGCATCGTGGTCAACCGCATTCCGCAACTGGGCAAGCTGTCGGACAACGTCTGGTACTGCCAGGGCTACTCGGGGCATGGCATCGCCACCAGCCACATCATGGGCGAGATCATGGCCGAGGCGCTGACTGGGACGCTGGAGAAGTTCGATACCTTTGCCGAGTGCAAGCACATCAAGGTGCCGATGGGGGATCTGCTGGGCAATCCGCTGTTGGCGGCGGGGATGTGGTACTACCAGATGCTTGAGAAATTGCGCTGATCTTACCGGCCTCATCGCCGGCAAGCCGGCTCCCACGGAGAACCACCAGATTCGAGCACTGTGGTCTACCTGTGGGAGCCGGCTTGCCGGCGATGAGGCCAGTCAAGCCAGCCGAGGCCGGGAAGATCAGGCGATCTTCTTCAACCCCTGCTTTTTCAGCTCTTCATCACGCAGTTCGCGACGCAGGATCTTGCCCACGTTGGTGGTTGGCAAGGCATCGCGGAACTCGATGTATCGCGGCACCTTGTAGCCTGTGACGTTGGCACGCATGTGCTCCATCACCTGCTCCTTGGTCAGGGTCATGCCCGGCTTGACCACGATGAACACCTTGATCACTTCACCCGACTTCTCGTCCGGCACGCCGATCGCCGCGCATTGCAGCACGCCCGGCAGGCCCGCGAGCACGTCTTCGAGCTCGTTGGGGTACACGTTGAAGCCCGAGACCAGGATCATGTCCTTCTTGCGATCGACAATGCGCATGTAGCCGTCGGGCTGGATCAGGGCGATGTCACCGGTCTTCAGCCAACCCTCGGCGTCGAGGATTTCGGCGGTGGCGTCTTCACGCTGCCAGTAACCCTTCATCACCTGCGGGCCCTTGACGCACAGCTCACCGGTTTCGCCCAACGGCAGTTCGTTGCCGTTGTCGTCGATGACCTTGCACAGGGTCGATGGCACCGGGATGCCGATGGTGCCGACCTGGTTGGCCTCGGCCGGGTTGACCGCCGCCACCGGGCTGGTCTCGGTCATGCCGTAGCCTTCGCAGATGGCGCAACCGGTGACCGTCTTCCAGCGCTCGGCCACGCTCAGCTGCAGGGCCATGCCACCGGACAGGGTGATTTTCAGCGCCGAGAAGTCCAGCGCACGGAACGCCTCGTTGTTGCACAGGGCAACGAACAGGGTGTTGAGGCCGACGAAACCGCTGAACTTCCACTTGCCCAGCTCCTTGACCATCGCTGGCAGGTCGCGCGGGTTGCTGATCAGCACGTTGTGGTTACCGATCAGCATCATGGCCATGCAATGGAAGGTAAAGGCATAGATGTGGTACAGCGGCAGCGGGGTGATGAGGATCTCGCAGCCTTCTTGCAGGTTAGAGCCCATCAGCGCCCGGCACTGCAGCATGTTGGCGACCAGGTTGCGGTGGGTCAGCA